>JAGUXS010000033.1 GCA_020061725.1 Patescibacteria group bacterium
ATCTATTATTGGTTGATCTTTATCTGTTTCTGGAGTTATTTTTGAAGATTGTGAAACATAAATTCCAATAATAACAATAATAATAACCACAATAATTCCAATTAAAATATACATTTTTTTAGTCATATATTTATTTAAAAAATAAATAAAAAATAAATTTAGATTAAAATTGTCAAGGCCGACCTTTAAATTTTAGCTTGATTAATTTTATCTAATATTCTTCTATAGCTTAATTTAAAGTTTAATATATTTTTTAAAAAAATACAACTGTTTTTAATTTAACACTTAACTAAAAGTTAAAAGCTAATTTATAGCGGTGGAGGGATTTGAACCCCCGACACAAGGATTATGATTCCTCTGCTCTAACCACTGAGCTACACCGCCTTAAAATTTAAAATTAAGAATGCAGAATTAAGAATGCAGAATTAATCTTAAGAAATTAGAAATTTAAATTTTAGATTTAAAATTTATGTTAATTATTTTTTTGTGTTCTTGTGTTTTTTTCATTTTTACATTTTGAACTTTGAATTTTTAACTTAATTGTCCGCTCACCAGGACTCGAACCTGGGACCATCTCCTTAAGAGGGAGTTGCTCTACCAACTGAGCTATGAGCGGAAAAAATATAAATGTAGAATGTAATGAATATAACATTGATATGACAACTGACAAATTTATTTCCTATTTAAACAACACAGAATTTCATTATTCTTTTTTTAATCGTCAAGGATTTGATATCTATTTTAATCTTTGGCTGTTTTTCTTTTTTCCCCTCATTCCAATTTCTTCATTTAATTTTTTTTTCTAAAAATTAATTCTGCATTCTTAATTCTGCATTCTATTGTTCCTTGCCTTAAAATTTTTAATTTTCCGTCAATAATTTCAATCACAGTTGATGGTTTAATTTTTGGGAGTTTTCCGATGTCTAAAATCAAATCAATTTTTTTTATATTTTTAAATTGTTTTAAAATTTCTTGTTTAGAATAACATTCTGGTTTATTAGAAATATTAGCCGAAGTGGTCGTAATTGGCTTGTTAAATTTTTTAACTAATTCCAAAGCTATTTTATTATTTGGCATTCTGATGCCAATTTTTCTTTTTTTAGCTGTAAGAATATTTGGTAATTTATAAATACTTTTCTTTTTTTTAACTATTAGCGTCAAAGGTCCGGGCAAGTTTTTTTTAAATAATTTTTTGGTTTGAAAATTGAATTCCCCAATTTCTTGGGCCATTTTAAAATTTTTTACAATTACAGAAATTGGGGTTTTAAAATCCCTTTCTTTTAAAGCAATTAATTTTTTAATGGCTTTTTTGTTTGTTGCGTCAACGCCAATGCCATAACATGTGTCGGTTGGATAAATTATTATCCCTCCATTTTTTAAAATTTTAATCGCTTTTTTAATATTGCCCTTCGTCTTTTGGATTTTTTTAAAATTAATTGAACAAAACATATAAATAAAGAATTAACCAATAACTAAACTTTGGCAAATTTTATTAATTTCTCTTAAATAAGCCATTTTATTTTTTAAATAAAAAAATTATTTTGGCTAAAATAAAAAATTTTATAATATTGTTCAGAATTTTTGCTAAAGTTTAGCAATAATAAAAGTGAGGGGTTTATTTTGAATCAACATAATATAACAAAGAATATAGGCCAGCAATAAAAAAAATAATAGTCCAAATCCAAAATCCAACGCCACAAAAAGTAAATAATAAAAATGCGATAAGAGCGATGGATATTTTCCCAATAGTCAAAGATTGCTCAAAAAATATAGCATATTTTAAAGTTCCGTATTGATTAGCCATTTTATAAGTGTGAGCTGTTAAAGGAATGAAGATTCCAGAGCGAAAAATTCTAGCAAAAAGTTCTATTATAAAAATTCCGGAAATGTTTTTTATAAATCCTCTAATTATCCAAAAAATAAAATAAGGGAATAAACTTTTTCTAAGTATTCTTTTTCCATTTCCATTGTCAAAAGAATAACCAATATAAAATGTGGCAAAAACGCTCACTAAAATAGATAAAGAAACCACCCCGCCGAGAATAGAATAATTTTTTATAATTAAAAAAATAAAAATAGGCCACAAAACCAAATTAATTAATTCTTCTCCTATGCCAATAAATTTCCACATATTTTTTTTATTTTCTTTAGAAAATAAACGTTTAAAACAATCTTTATAAGAGAATTTTTGAGAAATAAATTTTTCTTTTGTTGTAAAAAGAGGAATAATTGAAACAAAAAGAATGCAGGAGACAATAATAAACAAAACATTAAATCCAAAAGAAGCGATAATTAATCCCCCAATAAACGGACCAATTACCCCAATCAATAAGCCTATTATTTTAAGAGCGCCAATTTCTTTGCCTATTTGTTCTTTAATTCCATATTTGGCAAAATTAGCGTGATAACTCGGCCAATATAACATTTTATAAATAACTAAAAAAACAGGGGCGATAAAAATAAAAAAAGAATAAAAAGAAATTAGATAAAGACTTAAAAAATATAAAATACAAAATGGAATAGAAAGAAAGATTGAATGTTCAAAACCAAAATAATTAATAATTTTGCCACTTAAAGGAATTATAAAAAAGAATATCAAATAAACAGAAATAAAAAAAAGGAGAATTTGCGGTATTGAAAATCCTAATTTAAAAAGATAGATGGGTTCAAAAAGAGAAATCATTGAAAGCGCAAAAGTTTGAATTGAAACAGTAATATAAAACTCGCCAATTTCTCTTTTTAAAAAAGAGGGAAAAATTTTTGCAATATTAAACATATTTAATTGTAGTCTGACTCCTTAACTGAGAGAAATTATACTTTTTAGCTAAAATTAACACAAAATCATTACATAGGGTGTTTATTGTAATAAATTTTTTGGCTAAGATTAGCCTAAATTTAATGTTTTTTGAAATTAGTGAAGGTTATTAAAAAATCCATTTTTATGGATTTTTTATTTGTTTGTAACTTTTTTAACAATTTTTTCAAAAATTGGAGGATGATTTTGAGCTAAATCTGAAAGAATTTTACGATCTAATTCTATTTTATTTTTTTTAAGAAAACCAATAAATTTACTGTAAGATAATCCAAGCATTTTAACAGCGGCGCTAATACGAATTTGCCACAATCCACGCATTGTTCGTTTTTTATTTTTTCTATCTCTATAGGCAAAAACTCCAGCTTTATTAATAGCTGTTTTTGCTAATTTTATTAAATTTTTTCGACCCCATTTATATCCTTTTGTCTGTTTTAAAATATTTTTTCTATGTTTTACATGGGTAACCCCTCGTTTAACTCTTGGCATAATAGAAAACGCAAAATTTAAAACGTAAATAAAAAATTATTGTATTTTTTGTTAGCTAATAAATTTCTAAATCAAACTCTTCACTGAAAAAAATTATACCCCTTAACTAAAAAATATAAAATCATCATACAGAATGTTTCTTGTAAAAAATTTTTTAGCTAAAATAACCTAAAATTTAATATTTTTTAAATTTATATTTTGTATTTACTTATAAATAATTATTAACATTAAGAGATTTAATTGTTAAATTTATTATGTCTAATATTGATGTTTAGTATCTTCGGCACTGACCTACTTTCCCATGATAAATCAAAGTATCATCGGCGCTGACGAGCTTGACTTCTGAGTTCGGGATGGAATCAGGTATAACCTCGTCGCTAGAAGCGCCGAAGATACTAAACACCAACAAATAAAAAAATAAAAATTTTATAAATCTTCATTTTTTTATTTTCAATTAATTGGTTAATCAATAACCAAATTTTGGTAAAAATTTTGAACAATATTATAAATATTAGTCAAAAAATTTATTTAAAATAAATGGTTTGTTTAAAAGAAATTAATAAAATTTACTAAAATTAATCAATAAATATTATTTTAATAATTTTCACTTAAAGATAAAATATCTAAAAGATAAAATATCTAATTGATATTTATCTTTAATAAAAAACTAATTTTAAGTCCTAATTAGAGTCAAAATATATGTTAATTGATCGATTAGTACTCCTCGGCTCAACCCCTTACAGGGCTTACACCTAGAGCCTATCAAGGTCATAATCTCTGACCGATCTAAATGAAATTTAATCTTAAAGAGAGCTTCACGCTTATATGCTTTCAGCGTTTATCTCTTCCGAACGTAGCTACCCAGCAATGCCCTTGGTGGACAACTGGATCACTAGAGGTTCGTCCTTCCCGGTCTTCTCATACTAGGGAAAGAACTTTTCAAATTTCGACGTTCACAGCAGATAGGAGACCGAACTGTCTCGCGACGTTCTGAACCCAGCTCGCGTACCGCTTTAATTGGCGAACAGCCAAACCCTTGGGAGCTTCTTCACCCCCAGGATGCGATGAGCCGACATCGAGGTGCCAAACCGCGTCGTCGCTATGGACGCTTGGACGCGATAAGCCTGTTATCCCCAGAGTAGCTTTTATCCGTTGAGCTTCCACCTTCCTAAATAGGATGGTCGGATCACTAAGTTCCTCTTTCGAGACTGATTGACTTGTAGGTCTTTCAGTAAAGCTGGCTTATGCCTTTACACAATCAATCCGATTTCTATCCGGATCTAGCCAACCTTTGTAAACGCCTCCGTTACTTTTTGGGCAAATTGTTAATTTAATTTACAAGATATTTAATATATATATATGACTTTCTATAAAATTAAATCTTTAATGTAAAACATTAAAGTCTCTATGTTGCCATAGAGTTCGGACTATATTATCCCACCTAAATTTTTACTTCATAAAAATTTTTGTGGGTTTGGCATGTAGTCTCTGAGGGATCAAAAAAATATAAAATAAATGTAAAATGCAAAATTTAAAATTAATGTATTTCACTTCGCGAAATAATTTTACTAATTTTATAAATTTACATTTTTAATTTTACATTTTTTAGACTTCCCTGCTGATTGTCCGCATCACTTAAAAATTTTCACTATATATAATTTACTATATATATAGTATTTTAAGATCCTTGCGGATGTTCCAGCATATAGCCAAAACGCCCCCGTAATTCCACGGAAAAGAATTACCTTAAGGCAACCGCCCCAGTTAAACTACCTACCAGATACTGTTTCCGTCAAACGACAGATTAGAATTAAAATTAAACAAGGGTGGTATCTCACTGTCGGTCCGACTTTTACATCGGACCTCCCACCTATTCTGAACATATTTAACCTCAATCCAATATCAAGCTATAGTAAAGCTTCATGGGGTCTTTTCGTCTAGCTGTGACTAGTGAGCATCTTTACTCACATTGCAATTTCACCGAGTCCTTTGTTAAGACAGTTTCCAAGTTGTTATGCCATTCGTGCGGGTCGTAACTCACACGACAAGGAAATTCGCTACCATAGGACGATTTATTAATGTTAATCTTTTTTAGACTTCCGCTTATGCGGACTTTATGTTTCCATAAAGATCGGACTATATCATCCGCTATTTTTCTTCTCGAAAAACTCACGGTTTAGCGTATAGTCTCTGAGGATTCTCTTGAAAAATTTATAAAAAATTTTTCTATTCATATTTTCTTTTTTTGATTCGACTGATATTTAATTTTTTTTCTTAATTCAATAATTTTTTTTAAATCATTAGAATTAAAATGTTCTTTTTTAAAAACTAAATCAGCGATTTTACAAAAAATAGAAAAATTATATTGCTTAGTGTGAGATAGAAATTTATATTTTCGAAAAAATGGTATTATTTTTTCTTGTAAAGATCTTGGATTGTTTACAACGTATATAAATAATCCATCGCTCTTTCTTTGTTGTATTTGGCCGCAACCAAAATGTTTTTTGAATTGCGATAAAATATAACTTTCTTTTTGAGAAATATTAAAAGTTAATATCACTTGCCTTTCCATTATATGATCTGGTTTTTTTCTCAAAGAAATATTAAAGTTTCCTTCACCATCAGCAAAGCCAGTTAGATAATAAGCAATAGCTGGCTGAATATTTATTTGTTGATTCATATATTTTGAGTCTTTCCTGCTGATTGTCCCATACTCCATAACATAGAGATTATCTAAAAAATTTTCACTGCCCCTTAATAGGCTAGTATTTTTAGCTTAACAGGATATTCCAGCAAATAGCTAAATTTTATAACTACAATCATTCATAGTTATCGCCGGCGTTCATCAGCGCTTCAATTCTCCGCTACCCTTTAGTAAACTAAAGTTCACGAATCCTTTTAACGTTCTGACACTGGCCAGGCATCAGCCCCTATACATCCTCTTACGAGTTAGCAGGGACCTATGTTTTTGATAAACAGTCACTTGGAATCTTTTACTGCGTCCGCCCAACTTTTTTAATATTAAATAATTATTCCTTTTTGTAAATTTTTAATAAATTAAATAAATTTATAATCTTTTTTACGTAAAATATTTTTTAATAAACAATTTTAATATTAAAAAAGTTGAGCGGAAGTGCTTATCCCGAAGTTACGCACGTTGTTTTGCCGAGTTCCTAAACAAAAGGTTCTCTCGTCCACCTTGGGCTTCTCGCCCTACCTACCTGTGTCGGTTTTGGTACGAATCCATTATTTTTAACCCCCTAAATCTTTTCTTGATACCCTCTCCCCTTAAGTTCACTCTGCCCGAGAGCTTTGTTTCCTCCTTTAACTTTTAAATTAAAGAAACGCGCATATCCAAAGCGCGCTTAAAGCTTGAAAATATGTCAATTCTTGAGAAAAATAATAGAGTATAGGAATATTAACCTATTCTTCCATCGACTACCCACAACTTTATATTGGGTTTGCCTTAGGATCGACTAACCCTAGGATGATTGTCATTGCCTAGGAAACCTTAGGTTTTCGGTGTCCTGGATTTTCACCAGAATTTTTGTTACTTATGCCAACATTCTCACTTCTATAAACTCCACCTTTCCTTACGGAAAAACTTCATTGCTTATAGAAAGCTCCTCTACCACGTCGTTGCAAAGCAACGACATTCTCATCTTCGGTATTAGGTTTAAGCCTCGGTAAATTTTCAGCGCAAATTAACTAAATTAGTGAGCTATTACGCTTTCTTTAAAGGGTGGCTGCTTCTAAGCCAACCTCCTAATTGTTTAAGTTAATTCACTACTTTTCACACTTAACCTTTTTTTATATTTAAAAAATATAAAAAATTCTAAAAAAATTAGAAAAATTTAGAGACCTTAGATTGAGATCATGGGCTGTTTCCCTTTTGACTGATGAAGCTTAGACCCCATAGTCTGACTCCTATATAATTCAACTTAGCATTCGGAGTTTGGTTGAAATGAGTAAGGCGATAACCTCCTCATCTCATTCAGTGCTCTACCTCTAAGTTTTCTATATAGGGCTAGTCCTAAAACTATTTCGAGGAGAACCAGCTATTTCCAGGTTCGATTGGAATTTCTCCGCTATCCGCAATTCATCCCCTAGTGTTGCACGGCTAGTGGGTTCGGACCTCCACGTTTTTTTACAAACGCTTCATCCTGATCATGGATAGATCACCTGGTTTCGGGTCATTCAACGCCTTTTCCTCATAAATAAATATGAGATTCGCCCTATTAAGGCTCGCTTTCACTTTGCCTCCATCATATAAATGACTTAAACAAAAAAGCATTGAACACTCGTTGGCTCATTCTTCAATAGGCACGCCGTTACCTCGTATCTCACTATCGCTCGCCACAAAAAATTTTTAATTTTAATTTCTAATTTCTAAAAACAAATTACAATTTTTAAACTCTAAACTTAAACCATTGTATGTAAGTATTAAAAATTAAAAATTCTATGTCGAACATTAGTGAGACACGGGGCTCCGACTCTTTGTAAGTATATAGTTTCAGATACTATTTCATCTCCCTCACCGGGATGCTTTTGATCTTTCCCTCACGGTACTTGTTCACTATCGATTATTAGAAGTATTTAGTCTTAGCATATAGTCATGCTAACTTCTCACAGAATTTCACGTGTTCCGTGATACTTAAGAAAATTATCATAAAAAATATAATCCCTTTCGCCTACAGGACTATCACCCTCTTTAGTTGGACTTTCCAGACCATTTAGCTAGGGAAATTATAATTTTTTATCCTAACTCCATAAACGTTAGCTATAATTTTCTTGTAACCCTTTTTTAACAACGGTTTATGACCTTTAACATTAAAAAAGTTTAGACTGTTCCCCTTTCGCTCGCCACTACTTAGGGAATGCGCCATCGCTCCGCACTGGAATTTCTAATTTTTAATTTCTAATAAATTAGAAATGAATTAATTGTTTAAAAATTAAAGACATTAAAAAATTAAAATTAAAAATTAATTATTAAAAATTCCAGTGCGAAACGCTGGCATTTTTTTCTTTTCCTCCGCCTACTTAGATGTTTCAGTTCAGCGGGTTTCCTCCGCGTCGCTTCGCAATAAAATCAAATATTAAAAATCAAAAATACAAATCAAAATTAAAAAATATTTTTTTCTATTAAATCATTTTACATTTTTAAAGTGTGAAAGAATAAAATACTTTTAAATTTTAACTAAAATTAACAATTGAGTATTTTATGATAATTGCTAAGATTGGTAAAAATTATTTTAGCCTCTATTCTTTTACAATCTAATTTTGTATTTTTATTTTGCGCGTTTTAATTTTTGCATTTTGAATTCATTGCGAAACGATGCGGTAGCGCTGTTGAACAGCGTTGAGTTTCCTCATTCGGAAATCTCCGGATCAAAGCTTGCTTGCCAGCTCCCCGAAGCTTATCGCAGGCTACTACGTCCTTCATCAGCTTCTAATATCAAGACATCCACTATATACCTTAATAAATATATATTTTGACTCTAACTAGAATTTAAAATCACTATTTTATTGTCAAAGTGCTTTCTGTAAAAAAATTTAAAAAAACCGCTTTTTGAAGCGGTTTTTAAAATAAATAATAAATAAATATTATTAACTATTTCAAAAACCGTTTAAAAAATTTAAATTAAATTTTTTTATTTTTTCCATAAAAAATAGTTTAAATATTTATTGTTAAAATATTAAATTTAATTATATCTATCTTTTAAGGATATGTCAATTTTATTTATTATTTTTTATCCACAATTTGTATACAAAAAAAATAAATCCTATCTAGTTAATATTTTCCCTACCTTTTTTGTCACAACAATTGTATGTTCAAAATGAGCTGAAAGGCTTTTGTCGGCCATGGCGATTGTCCAATTATCATTTAGTGTTTTTATTTTAAAATCGCCTATTGCCACCATTGGTTCAATAGCCAAAATCATTCCTTCTTTTAATTTTATATTTTTCCAAGGAGAGGGAAAAAAATTTGGAATTTTGGGATCTTCGTGAATTTTTTTCCCCACTCCATGCCCGGTTAATTGGCGAATAACAGAAAATTTATTTTTTTCCACATAGTTCTGAATTGCTTTTCCAATATCACCAATAGTGTTTCCCTCTTTTGCTTGTTTAATTCCTAAATCTAAAGCTTTTTTTGTTATTTTAATCATTTGTTTTGCTCGCGGATGCGTTCTACCAACAGCGATAGTTACAGCCATATCTGTAAAATAACCATTATATTTTACCCCTAAATCTAAACCAACAACATCGCCTTGTTTTAAAATTTTATCTTTTGTCGGAATGCCATGAACTATATTTTCATTTATAGAAACACAAAGACTAGCTGGAAATCCGTCATATCCTTTAAAAGCTGGTTCTGCTTTTTTACTTCTAATTATTTTTTCAGCTAATTCATCTAATTCTTTGGCTGAAATTCCCACCCTTATCGCTTTAGTCACTTTATTTAAAGTATAAGCCAATATTGTTCCGCTTTCTTGAATAAGTTTAATTTGTTTTTTTGAGTAAATGATAAAATAAGAATTAGCTTTTAACTTTTTTAAGCTATAATCTAAAATCTAAAATTTCTAATTTGTTTAATTAATTATTTATTGACTAACGCTACGTTGTCAGAGTATAATTGAGGTATGAGATTAAAACTTCATAAAAACGCTCGGACAACATTCGCGATAAGAAAAGAAATAAAAGAG
>JAGUXS010000094.1 GCA_020061725.1 Patescibacteria group bacterium
AATTTACTTGTTGGAAAGGTGCCGGAGTGGTTGATCGGGACAGTCTTGAAAACTGTTGAACCGTAAAAGGTTCCGTGGGTTCGAATCCCTCCCTTTCCGTTTTATTATTTATTTCATGAATACTTATAATGAAAATTTAATATTACTTGGTAATCCTCGCTTATCAATCTAAAGGAAATGGCGCCTATTTTATTCTATGAAATTAATTCTATGAAATTAACATTTTTTATTATAAAATTTATTAGATATTTTTTAATTTTATTTTTTATTATTTTAATTTTTTGGCTTTTGTGGGAAAATTACGTTCCTTTGGGTTATTTTAAAGCAATTCAAGATTTTAAAACTCCGCAAAAATTCATTTCAAATTTTTATCCAAAAGAAAGGGTTTATAACGATGGAATTGTTGAAATTCCAATTTATTTTAAAGTAAGAAGTCCTCAATATTTTAAAAAAGCGCGCGTGACTATTATTTATCAAAATCCTTCGCAAGTTTCTTTAGATTTAGGTATAAGAAATAATTCAATTCCACAAGAATGCGCTAATAATAAAGATCCATTATTTAACGCTGGATGCGAAGGATGGGGCTTGCGAAAAGAAGAATATAAAAATGAATCTTTGTCTAAAAAAGCAATTTTAAATGAAGATTGGAAAGAGGCGACTTTAAATTTTTCTTTAGAAAATATTCCATTAATTGAACAAAATTATGAATTTATAATTTCTCCTTCTGATGAAACTTCATTGCGACACACAATAAAAGTTAAAAAAATTAAAATTATTTTAGAAAAAAACCCTTTAACTTGGCAAGAATTTTTAAGACAAATAATACAAATATAGTTATTTTAATTTGATTATTAATTTCTTTGAATAAGCCAAAAAGAAAATTAAAAAATTAATTTGTTATCAAAAATCTACGGATATGTTGATAAAATTTTAAAGTTTATTCTACCTCTAATCTATTGTTTATAAAAAAAGTTTCCATCCACAAAGGAATGCCTCTATAAATTACCATTACTTGCTAATTTATACGGTTGATTTACAAACCACGTTTGATAATTTTTCCAAAAATTATAATTTCCATTATAAACATGCGGGGTATAACGATAAAGACAAGCTGTTGCTCGATTAGAAAGAGCCACTTCAATTGGTTCTTTGCTTCCATTAGAGAGAATAATTTTATCACCAACTTTAGAAGTGTTTGGGCCTAAACCGTTAATAAAATTATTTTGAAACCACCAAGAAGCATAAGCGATTTGATTGCCAATACCGCCTTTGTCTGCTTGAGATTTTGCCTGATCAAAACTATAGGCGCAAGCTGCCATGCTATCATTATATCCATAACCTAAAAGCCAAGCGTGACGAGTTATATTCGGCATATTTTCTAAATTTATAGCGCTGGATTCTTTTTGAATAGTCGTTAAAATAACTTGCGGATTAATTTGATGTTCTTGAGCTTCCGCAAAAATCGCTTCGGAAATTTTTTTTCCGGCGTTTCTTTGAGGAATTTTTACTGAACTATTTCTGCCATTGTAACAAAAAGGAACTTCTTCTTCCGTAGGAATAACGTAATTTGCCAAATAACTTTTATTTATTTCCAAAAAATTTTGGATTTCAGCGAGAGTCATTGAATTATAATTTGTAAAATCAGAATCGGAAATTAATTCATTTGGATTAAAATCAGCGGTCTTTTTAAAATAATTTAAAAAATATTTCTCTAGCGTTTCATTAATAATTAAAAGTTGTTCTGTTTCTTGAGCATAATTTATTTCTAATACCCCTTGAAATTTATTAGTATTAATATCTTCGCCATCCTTAGCTAATTGATAAGAACTGTCATAATTTTTAATTTCTAAAATTCCCTCCGATCCTTTGCTTGGATAAAATTTTAAAAAAGAATCTGTGCTTAAAATTCTTTGTTCATTAATGTTTAAAAAATATCTTTTAGTTTTGAAATTAAATTCAACTTCGCTTTCGCTTCCAGCCGGTTGGCTAATTAATAAAAATTCATCTTTGTTTTTAATCTCGTATTTTTCATTTGAAGCTATTTTAATTTTTTGTTTTATTCCCTCTTCTATTGGTTTAGTTTTATAAAATAAATTATATCGTTTAGATTCTTCTTTTGGTTTGGGAATTCCTTTGACATTAATGGAAATTGTTATTACCCCTTTCCCCTCAATCAAGGTTAAATCATTAGCGACTAATCTAAATTTTTCTATATATTTTTTTGTTTCAAAAATACTAGGAGCGCGAAGAGTAAATTTAAAAGAGGCAATTTCTCCCGGTTTAACTTTTTTTTCTTGCATTTTCGCCGCTTGAAAAGAATATGGCCAAGAAGAATGATAAAAAGCGCTTTCTCTTTCGCTTGGATCCGTTGTGTTTAAAGCAAGATAATTAGCCCCATTATTATACCAAATGGCTGTTCCAGTATTTTTAAATTTAACTTCAAAGAAAATTTCTTTATTCGCTTCAATCTCTTTGGTAGAAAAATTTTGTTTTACTATTGTAGCCTGATAAGCGGATTTTGTGGTCGCAAAAGAAAAAATAGGGAATAAAAAAATGCCGATTAAAAATAAGACAAAAAATATTATTTTTTGTTTAATTTGATTTTTCATACGCATTCTTTATATCTCTATTTTAGAGGTTTGTCAAGATTATTTTTAATAATAACAATTTACGTAATTAATTAGCGATCAACTAAAATTAGCGTTTTCTGTTGTGGAATTTGCTTTGCCTGAATGGTTTTTAAAATTACTAATTATGGTCTATTTATTTTTAATAAATATTTTTTAAGCGTGTAAATTTTTGCAATAAATTGACTTTTTGTTTTTACAACAATAAAATAATAAAACAATTTAAATTAAAAAATAACGCTCTATGCCCATTTCTAATGGAGGAGGTGATGAGTATAATCTCGCAAGACTTGAACAAGATATCCATAAACTATATTTGTATTATTTGGATGTGAAGTTTATAAATTTAAATCGTTTTTCCGTAGTTAATTGGCGCGATTCGAATGTTTTTGAATAAGAAATATCAAAGATTTAATTAAGCTAAAATTAAAAATTAATTAAAATATGTCAGAAGAAGTAATTTTAAGATTTGACAATGTGTCATTTGAATATTTATATAAAAAACCCATTTTAGATGAGGTTAATTTTAGTGTTCGCAAAGGAGCAAAAATTACTTTAATGGGACAAAATGGAGCTGGCAAAAGTACTATTTTAAATTTAATTCAAGGAGATCCTAAACCAAAAACAGGAAAAATATCTATTACTAATAATGCGACAATTGGTACAGCAATGCAGACAATTGCCAGAGAGGATTTTAATTTGACTTTGGAAGAATATTTTGCCAAGACTTTTGAAATAATTCCAGCTAATCTTAAAAGTCAAATAAGTAAAGTTATGGAAGCTGTTAATTTAGTTATTTCTATAGATAAAAAAGTAGGAGACCTTTCGGGCGGGCAAAAGGCCAGATTATTACTTGCAAACGCTTTAATTAAAAATCCGGATATTTTATTATTAGACGAACCGACAAATAATCTTGATCAAACTGGCATTGATCATTTAATTGCATTTTTAATAATGTATGACAAAACTGTGATAGTTATATCCCATGACGCGGATTTTTTAAATTGTTTTACTGAAGGGGTTATTTATCTTGATATTTTTACTAAAAAGATTGAAACTTATGTCGGAGATTATTATTCAGTAGTGGAAGAAATAAATAAAAGAATAGAGAGAGAAATAAAGAAAAATGCTCAATTAGAAAAGCAAATTTTAGATCGCAAAGAAAAGGTTAATTTTTTTGCGAATAAAGGCGGGAAAATGAGAAAGTTGGCGCAAAAATTACGAAATGAAACAGAAGAGATGGAAAAAAATAAAATTGAAATTAGAAGAGAGGATAAAACAATAAGAAATTTTATAATTCCAGTTCAAGATATTGTTGGAAATATTATTGTAATAAAATCAGTAAAAATTATTAAGGATCATCAGCCAATAATTAAAAAAATAGATAAAGTGCTCACAAAAGGCATGCGAATGTTAATATCTGGTCCGAATGGAATTGGCAAAACAACTCTATTGCGATCGCTTGTAGAGAATAAAAATGAAGGAGCTAAAATTTTAGATGGAGTTTGCGTTGGTTATTATAGTCAAGATTTTGCAAATCTTAATTTTAATGATAGTGTTTTTAATTCTTTGGAAAGTGTTTTAGCTGAAGGCGTAGATGAACAAACAATGAGATCAGTTGCCGCTGGGTTTCTTATTACGGGTGATTTAATGGGACATAAAATATCACATTTGTCCGAAGGGCAAAAAGGATTGCTATCTTTTGCCAGATTAGTATTAATGCGTCCCGGGGTTTTAATTTTAGATGAACCGACAAATCATATTAATTTTAGACACATTCCAGTGATTGCCAAAGCTCTTAATGAATATAAAGGGGTGTTGATTTTAATTAGTCATATGCCTGAATTTGCAGAAAAAATAAAAATGAACGAATACCTTGATTTAGGAAAATTTCTCACTTAATAAATAACTAAATTTTAGCAAAAAATATTATTCAGTAATTTTAATTCCTAATCCAATTAAGATTTGATTGTCAGAAACTGAATTTTTAACTTGATCAATCACCTAAATAATTATTGCGCGCAAAGTTTCATTAAATGCGTTTTGACAAATTTCACTCATAGACAAATGAAGAACATTGGCAAAACTATTTTTGGAAATCCATTTAGCCTTCACTAACTCAAGTATTATTGCTGATGTAAAAACCAAGCACCAATGACTTTTGATGCCGTTTAATTCTTTCATCCGGATAATCCCCCAAGCCCTAAGTGTTGCTTAGCATCTTGAAAAAAAGTTTCTACTGTCCATCGCATTGAATAAATTTGAAATATTTTTTCTGGCCTCCATTCTTTTTGATTAGAAACTAAGAAAATTGGTTCTTTATCCTCGAATATGTTATATACTGTTGACTAACGCTACGTTGTCAGAGTATAATTGAGGTATGAGATTAAAACTTCATAAAAACGCTCGGACAACATTCGCGATAAGAAAAGAAATAAA
>JAGUXS010000050.1 GCA_020061725.1 Patescibacteria group bacterium
ATTTACATACATATTTGGGATTTACTTTAACAAAAAACATCATAGAAACCCCTTAAATTTAAGGGGCATACTAACTTAATGAATTTCACATCACGCGTTTTATTATTATGTCAAACTTAAAAAATCCCAGCCAAATGGCGCAATTATCTTCTGGAAAACTAGTTATCCCCTGGGTGAAAAAATATAAAATTTTAGCCACTGGTGAAATAGTGGATTTTGAGTATTTAAAAAAAGTTGTTGGTTTGGAACAGAAGAGAATGAAAAAATTTTCAGAAATAGGGGAATTAACAAGATTTTTTTTTGTTGATAAATTAAAATATGAAACTGAACTGTTAAGATGGAAAAAAGTGGATCTGAAAATAATTTTAGAAAATTTAAAATTAGCTAAAAATGAATTAGAAAAAATTCAAGATGTGGAATTTATTCCATTAGAAAGTCTTGCCACTTATAGTGAGGATGAAATAAATAATTCAATTCTCCATAGAAAAAATGGCGAGGTAAAAATTACATCCATTCTAACGGGATTTACAAAAGAAAATTTAGAAAAAATTTTAATGGATTTAGCAAAAAAAACCGGAGTAGGAGATTTACTTTGGCCATTACGAATCGCTTTAACTGGTCAAAAATTCTCTCCCGGCCCTTTTGAAATAGCAGAAATTTTAGGCAAGAAAAAATGTTTAGAAAGAATTGATTTAGCTTGTAAAAAAATAATAATGAATAAACCAATCGCTAATCTTTTTACGCTAATTAACACAAATAAATACAGCTTCAATTTCTAATTATTCTAATTAACCCATGTTAAATAATTTTACTTTCAGTAAAATTTCTATTTTTGTAGGATTTAACAGGAGTTAATTAGAAATTAGGGACAATTAAGTTAATTTACATTTAATTTTTATGTTTAAACAATTCAAATTCCCTCTTTTTATTTTTTGTTTTTTATTCCTTTTTTTAGAATCAACGGTTTTTGTTTTTTCTGAAGAAATTAAAAATAATGATGAATTATCCGTGATTCAAGATAAAAATAAAAACATAGAAATTTTTGAAATAGAAAAAGAGATAAAAGACAAAATGGAAAGAATAAAAGAATTAGAAAAACAAGATGAAATTTATAAAAGAAATATTGAAATAAAAAAAGCGCAACAAATAACATTAAATGGCGAATTGGATATATTAGGAACTAAAATTAATGTCATTAAAAATGCTATTGAAAGAACTGAATTAAAAATTAAACAAGTTAATTTAGAAATTCAAGACGCAGAATTAAAAATTTTAAGACAAGAGACAAAAATAGAAGAAGCAAAAGAAAATGTGGGAGAATTTATAAGAATAATTTATTATTTAGACCAAAAAAGCCCTTTGGAAATTTTACTTTTAAACAATTCAATATCAGATTATTTTAATCAAATAAAATTTGTTAAAAATTTAGAATATCAAATGCAAAAAGTTTTAGATAAGCTTCAAATAGATAGACAAATAATAAAAGAAGAGAAAAAAATTCTTGAAGAACAAGAATTAAAATTAGAAAATTTAAAAAAAGATCACAAAGAAAAACAAATAGATTTAGAGGAACAAGAGGAAAATAAAAAATTTTTTTTAAAAGAAACAAAAAATTCTGAATCAAAATTTCAAGAGTTGCTTTTAGCGGTAAAAAAAGAACAAGAACAAGCTAACGCGGAAATTATAAGTTTAGAAAAAGAACTTAGAGAAAAATTAAAAAAAGAATTAGAAAAAGAAAAAGAAACGATTTTTATTTGGCCTGTTCCAAAAAATACTATTACAGCTGAATTTAACGATCCAACTTATATTTTTAGAAAATATTTTAGTCACAATGCTATAGATATTCGAGCCGGACAAGGTACTCCGATTGTTGCAGCAGCTTCTGGTTATATTGGTAAAGTCAAAAATGCTGGAATGGGATATAGTTATATATTAATTATTCACAATAATGGATTTTCCACTGTTTATGGACATACATCAAAAAGTTATGTTAAAGACGGAGATTATGTAAATCAAGGGCAAATTATTGGACTTAGCGGAGGAATGCCAGGGACTCCGGGAGCGGGAAGATATAGCACTGGCCCGCACTTGCATTTTGAAATTCACCTCAACAGTAATATAGTCAATCCAGCAAAATATCTACCTTAAGAATGTAAAATACAGAATGCAGAATTAAGAATGTAGAATAAAACTATAAGTTATAATCCGACTCTCGCTAATTTTTAAAAACATTAAATTTTTTAACTAATCTTAATCAAAGAAATTCACTATAAAAACACCTACCCCTAAAATGATTTTGTATTAATTTTATCCTGAAAAGTATAATTCCTTCAGTGAAAGTCGGGCTTAACCTATTCAATCTCCAACTCTCAATAAAATAATTATACACATAATTGTCATTATTATCATTGTTTTTCTTTTTTAAATTTGATAAATTGAAATTACTAGCTTTTAGCTTTTTGTATTAATTTTTAATTTTTTGAAAGTTTGAAAATTGAAAATTAAAATTAGTAAAATTTATCTGATAAATTTTATTCATTTTATGCCTAGAAGACCAAAAAGAAACATAGAAGAAAAAATTATTAAGAAAGAAAAAATAAAACCAATCCAAATTTTAAAAGGAATGGAAGATATTTTGTCAGAAAAACAATGGATTTGGCAATTTTTAATAAAAAAAATTCAAAAAATAGTTCAAGAATTTAATTTTAAAAGAATAGACACGCCGATTTTAGAAGAAGCGTTTCTTTTTGAAAAAGCGCTTGGAAGAAATAATGATGTTTTTCAAAAACAAAAATTTTCTTTTATAACACAAAAAAATGAAAAAGTAGTTTTACGTTCTGATTTTACAATAGGTATTGCCAGGGCTTACATTGAACATCAAATGTTTAATCTACCACAGCCAATTAAACTTTATACCACAGGCTCTGTGTTTCGTGACGAAAAAATAGGATTAGAAAAATTTCGAGAGTTTCATTTATTTAATTTTGAAATTTTGGGCGAGATGGATCCAGTTATTGACGCTCAAATAATTTTAATATCCCAAATATTTTTTCAAGAATTAAATTTAAAAACAAATATTCAAATCAATAGTTTTGGTTGTTTGGAGGACAGGCAAGATTATAAAAAAGAATTACTTGCTTATTTTAAAAATAAAAAACGATTAATTTGTCCCAATTGTAAACTAAAATTAAATAAAGATAAAAATCTTTTTGAAATTTTTAATTGCAAAGAAGAGTCTTGTCAAAAAATAGTAAATCAAGCCCCTCAATTAGTTAATAGATTATGCGAAGAATGTAAAAGTCATTTTACAAAAGTTTTAGAACATTTAGATGAATTAGATATTATTTATTCTTTTAATCCATATTTAATAAGAGGATTGGATTATTATACAAGAACTATTTTTGAAATTTGGGCACAAGAGGACGATCAAGAAAAAGAAAAAAATAGACAACCAATAGCCCTTGCTGGCGGTGGTCGTTATGATAATTTAATAGAAATTTTAGGCGGAGTCGCAACTCCAGCTTGTGGTTGTGGAATTGGAATAGAGAGAGTGATTTCAAAAATCAAAGAACAAAATTTATTACGTCAATCAGCAGATAAAAAAGAAGAAACGGGTGATATTTTTATCGCTCAATTAGGAGAGATGGCAAAAAGAAAAGCATTAAAACTTTTTGAAAGTTTTAGAAAAAGTAAAATAAAAGTGATTGAAAGTTTATCTAAAAATAAATTACGTGAACAACTAGAATTAGCTCAAAAACTTAAAGTAATATTTATTTTAATTATTGGACAAAAAGAAGTTTTAGATGGAACTGTTTTAGTTAGAGATACGCAAAATGGAATTCAAGAAACGGTAAATATTCAAAAAATAATTCCAGAGATGATAAAAAGATTAGAAAGAAAAAAACACGAAAACATTAAAACAAAAAAACATAAAAGGCATTAAAACATAAAAATACAAAAACAAATTAACTTAATTGCCCCTAATTTCTAATTAACCCCTGTTAAATCTTACAAAAGCAGGAATTTTACTGAAAGAAAAAATTATTTAAATAAGAAGATTGACCTAAATAATACCATAATGCCTATCAATAAAAAACGTAAAATGTAAAATGTAAAATTCAAATTAAATTTATTTTAAATTTTAAGCTATCGCTTTTCGTTCTACGTTTTATGTTTTTAGTTTTTTGAAGATTTATTTAGAGTAATTGGGGTCAATTAGAGTAATCAAAATTTAGTTTTTATAAGCCATAAACTAATTTAAGAGGAGGTGACTTTAATTATATGACTGTAGAAGTTAAAAAGAAAAAAGGAGAATCCCCAGAAAGTTTATTGAGACGTTTTACAAAACAAGTTCAACAAAGCGGACTTGTGCTTCAGGTTAAAAAAACTCAATATTTGGAACATAAAAAAAGCAAAGAAAAAATAAAAAAAACAGCTCAAAGAAAAAGTAAATTAAATAAAAAAAGGGAATATCTTAAAAAAATTGGCAAAATAACCGATTTCACGGATTCTTTTGGAAATAAGAAATACAGGGAAAAAATATAATTTTTTATTTTTACTTAGATGGTGATTGGTTTTTTGATATATAATGCAAACCATATTTTAAACTTTTTGGACCACATTGGCATTTTTAATTATTAGATTAAATAATTGATTTGTTTGTTGATTTGTTAATAATTTTACTCTTATTTTTTTGCCATTGTGTCATAGAAAGTTTATTTGTAAAAGTACAAATGAACTCTTTTTGTGTTGCAACCAAGACCCTCACTAATTTTAAAAAACATTAAATTTAGCTAATCTTAATCAAAGAAATTTACTACAACA
>JAGUXS010000067.1 GCA_020061725.1 Patescibacteria group bacterium
ATTTACGCGATGTTTTAACCGCTATAAAATTAAGTCGCGAAACAATGGGGAAAATTAAACAAAATATGTTTTTTGCTTTATTCTATAATGTTATTGGAATTCCAATTGCCGCGCGTGTTTTTGCTGGCATAGGTTTGATTCTTAAACCAGAATTGGCTGGTTTAGCCATGGCTTTTAGTTCAATTTCGGTGGTTGGTAATTCATTATTACTGCGTCGTTTTCACCCTCAAAAAAGAAATTATATTTCTCTAATCGCTCCAATAATAATGGGTGTGGTATTCTTGTTACTCTTTATTGTATTTGCAAAATGGAACAGTATATAAAAATTTAATAATTCAAATCAGCAAATTTATAAAGGGTAAAATAATAAAAGCTGATTTGATTCAACTAAAAATAAACTCGCTTTATTCAAATAAAAAAAAGAACTTAAAAAATTTAGGAATCGCTTCTTTAATAATATAACGCCTCTTTAATGGCGTTTATATTTGCCTTTGGCGCGTTGATTGGTATTACGCACCCAGGTCCAATAATTAATCTTTTGCCATTAGTTTGCCGAATAGCGTCTTTTACTTGTTTTAGTATAGCTACTGGATTTTTTTCTAATAATTCTTCCCATTCATTTATGCCGCCCAAAACCGCGCCTTTGAATAATTTTTGAGCGTCTGCTAATGAAGGCGCTGTTCTGCGGTCGTGCCAGTTAATTATCTGAACTGGATAATCTTTTAATAAATCAAACATAATATTTAAACCATGAATATGCAGAATTAATAAATCAGTTTGCTGTTTGAGTTCATCTAAAATTTGATAATCATATTTTGCTCCAAATTCTTTGTATTCTTTTTCAGTTAAAATATCATAGTTTGCTGTTTGAGTAAAAAAGAAAATTCCGTCAGCTCCCGCATTAAGCGAATTTTTGCAAAATTCAGCCGCTATTTCAGCAATAATAGAAAGTCCTTGTTTTAATTCTTCTGGATTTTCTTTTAAATATTTAATCCAGTTTTTTCCGGACAGGTCTTTGGCAATTGTAAGAGGGTTTGGAACTGTCTGAAATATTGGCGAGTTGTTTCCAACCTCCTGGCGAATTATTTCCAAAGATTTTAATTCGCGATCTAAAATATTTTTATTTAAAATTGAAAGTTTAGACCAATCTTTCGAGTTTTTGATTGGATAAGATATAATTTGACGCGTTCCTTTTTGCGCGTATTCTTCATTATTTTTATAAATAAATTTTGTGCCAAACGCTTCCGTAAAATAACCGCTGGCTGGCGTTATTTTTATCAAATCAAATTCAAATTTTTTCTGAAAGTTTATCACCGCTTCGGCAAAACCCTTTGCTGTTTTTTCTGTTTTTGGAAAATGTTGCCAAAGAGCAAAAGGCGCGCGGTCAGTTTGTTCGCCTTTAATTGTTTTATAAATTCGTTCTTTTGAAGTCATAATTTTTTGATTAAAAATAAATAAATCTTAAATTTTTTAAACCCATTTTATTTCAATAAACCGGACTTAAAAAATTTTGGAAGAGGTGTTGTTTTTTTTGCAACAACACCTCTTCCTTGTTATTCATTTTTTTATTCACCTCCTTTTTTAAAATGTGTTTTCGTATTTATAGGCAGGATAATATATTCTGGTTTCCTTCCCAGAATTCCTGCCTTTTTTGCGTTTTTAAATTTTTCCGCAATACGTTCGTATTGCTCTTTATGCAAGGGAATATAAAGAATATGGTGGTGCTTATGAGCAACTGGTTCGTGAACTTTGCCCGTTATAGGATTCCAGCGATCATATTTCGCTGGTTTAATCACTACATTACTCGATCCCAAAAATTGTTTCTTCAGGATTTCATAATGCATTTTAAGCAAAAATTCACCCAAGCTTTCTTCATCAGAAGAAGGCTTGACCAGGCTTATCAGCTCCTTTATTTTTTCTTCAAACGAAAGAAACCGATAAGTATCCACTATTTTTTCTCTGTCGCATTTTATTTGCGACAGAAAAATTGACTTTCTGTCAAAAATTTTTTTTCTTATTGTTTTTCCATCTATCTCACAATGAACATGCATCGGTGAAAATGGATGGTTACCGGATTGCCCCCTCTCGTCAATCCCAATCATTTCGAGCGCTATCTGTTTCTCATTCAGCGCCCTTAATATTTCCCGTAAATCCGAATTATCCGGGAAATTGAAGCCAAGATGGACGTCATATCCAATTCTTATGAAATCAAATTGTATTTTTAATACCCTCTCCTTGACTTCATCAATCTCCATAACAGAAATTTTTCCTTTATTATCAATAATAAAAAACTCCATTTTGACACCTCCTTTTATTTTTTTTTACTCTTTCATTTTATTATTAAAGAGCTGTTTTGAAAAAAAATTTTTTGAAAATAAAAAAATCTCTTTTCAGAAAAGAGATTGATCGCGGATTTTTAAAAATTATTTCAAATTAAAAATCAATCACTTTTCTTAAAAGAGATTAAATAGCAGCAGCAGCAGATTTGATTAATTTTAATATTCATATTTAACAAATTAATTTTTGAAATTATATTTTTTTCTTTTTTAACCATTCTATAAATTCTACTATTTCTTTAACCATTTCTTTATGATATTTTTCGCCTTTTTCTTTTGAAGCCTTAGTGGCGTCAGACATTGCTCCGCTTTTAGTAAATTCTCTTTGCTCTTTACTTGACCATGCAATATCTATGCTTATTCCTCCTTCAAACAAATCAGACTTCATATATTTTGAATATCTATCTTCAAAATTCGGCTCTTCTTTCTGAATTTTTTCTTTTTTAATTAGATGCGGAAATTTATACATTAAATGGGAAATTTCTAATTCTCCAGCATGGTGTTCTTTCACTTCTCTGATTTTTGCCGCTTCCACTCCTATTTTTATCGGATCAATGACCGCTAAAAACAAATCTGAAAATTCGAATTCTTTGATATTGCGTATCGCGGAATGAATAGCTGTTAAATTTGTAATTTTGTGGCCATTAACAAAGATTATTTTTTTAAATTTATGTCTTGCTAAGCTTCTTATTACATCTTTAAGATATTCAGTTAATGTTTCGGTTTTAATTGAAATTGTCCCGGAAAATCCTAAATGATGAGAGGAATCTCCAAACCAAATTGGTGGCGTTGATATTATTCCTGTTTGTTTCGCAACATCTTCAACCAATGCAGTTGCCACATAAGTATCTAATCCCAAAGGCGCGGCATATCCATGCTGTTCTGTGCTTCCTATTGGAATAAAAATAATATCATTAGTCTTTAAATATTTTTCTACTTCTTGCCAAGTCATTTCATTTAACCAAATTGTTTTTGAAAAATTTTTCATAAAATTAAAAATATCCTAAAAAAAATTAAAAAGCCTTTTTTGAAAAGAGGCTTTTTAATTTCTAATTTTTAATTTAAAATTTCTAATTTCTAAAAATCAAACCAGCCTCTTTTCTTAAAGAAGTTTCGCAACAAACGCAACAATTTTGATTTTGGTTGATTTGATAATTCATATTATTAAGTATAATAATTTAATAAATTTTGTCAATAGTATTTGTGAATTATTTTGGGTAGAACTTAATAATTTTCTTTTTAGCGATCGAAATAGTATAACTCGAGGATCAACCGGAGTAGTTGCCGCATAATCTAAATAAATTTTTTTATTTATCATATTTTTAATATTTAACTTTAAATCGCCATCGCTTGGAATTATATTTTTC
>JAGUXS010000006.1 GCA_020061725.1 Patescibacteria group bacterium
GGCCCGAAAAGCGGTTTATAAATCCCCGGCTGATATTGAAAATATTATTAAAGAATCTGCGTTGATTGCGACTCGAGAAAATAGAGACGAGGTTCTTTACAAAGATATTACAGAAGCGATTGAAAGGATTGATATTGGGGTTAAACGGCGAAGAAAAATGACCCCAAAAGAAAGAGAAATAATCACTTTTCATGAAGCTGGACATTTGATAATAATGTATCTTTTGCATCCAACAGACGATGTTTTTAAAGCTTCGATTATTTCGCGAAAAGAATCATTGGGTATGGTTTATTCTCAACCAAGAGAAGAACTTTTTACTTCAAATAAAGATAAAATTTTAGCCGATATTAAAGTTTCTCTTGCTGGATATATGGCAGAAAAATTAAAATATAAAACTACTTCTAATGGTGTAGCTGGTGATTTTAAAAAGGCGATGGAAATAGCCCATAATATGGTTTGGAAATTTGGCATGGGAAAAAATGGATTTATTGGCGATTATACAATTATTCCAGAGACACAACTTTCTGAAAATATAAAAGAAAAATTAAATAACGAAACTCAAGAAATTCTTTTTTCTTGCGTTAAAGAAGTGGAAGAAATATTAAAAAAAGAATGGAGAATAATTGAACGATTCGCTAATGAATTATTACAAAAAGAAGAATTGGAATATGATGAGATTGAAGAAATTTTTAAAGAAGAGGGGAAAGAAAAGGGGACAGTCCCCCAAAAAACACCCCTGAAAGGTCAATAGCTATGAGACTTGCAAAGTCTTTTTTGAAATTTGGCGCGATTTTGTTTAAAATTATAAAAAGTAAAATTTATGCCTAGAAAAGCGCGTAAAAATATTATGAAATTTAGGGATTGTCCCTTTTTAAAATTATGGATTTAAAATATTGGATCGCTTTTTCATATTTGCCGGAAATTGGAAGCAATCGGTTTAGAAAACTTTTAAATTATTTTAAAAGTTTAGAATTGGCGTGGAAAGCTGGCGCGAACGAATTAAAAGAGGCTGGATTAGACGAAAAAATTGTTGAAAAAATAATTTTAAAACGCAAAGCAATAAATCCAGATGAAAAATTTGAAATATTAAACAAAGAAAATATTAAGGCCATTACTTTTAATGATCCGCAATTTCCTAAACTTCTTAAAGAAATTGATAGTTGTCCAGCCTTGTTGTTTTATAAAGGAGATTTTCAAAAACAAGACGAATTTAGTTTGGCGATTGTTGGCACTCGAAAAATAAGCCTTTATGGAAAACAAATCGCTTTAAAAATCGTCAAAGATTTAGTTCAAAATAATTTAGTTATTGTTTCTGGTTTGGCAAAAGGGGTGGACAGTTTAGCTCATCAAATCACCCTTGAATCAAACGGTCGAACAATCGCTGTTTTGGGTTCTGGATTGGCTAAAAAAAATATTTATCCTTTTGAAAATCAAAATTTAGCTCAAAAAATTATTGAACAAAACGGCCTTTTAATTTCTGAATATCCCCCGGAAATCACCCCTCAAAAATATTTTTTCCCCTATCGCAATCGAATTATTTCTGGTCTAACTTTAGGAACTTTAATAATTGAAGCTCCGGAAAAAAGCGGAGCGTTAATTACCGCTCGTTACGCGTTAGAGCAAGGGCGTGAAATTTTCGCTGTTCCCGGCAATATTCATAATTTAAATTCTGTTGGTTGCAATAATTTAATTAAAATGGGAGGCAAATTAGTCAATGATGCTAGCGATATTTTGGACGCTTTAAATTTTGTCAGAACAGTTAAGCCATTTGTTAAAAAAATTATTAAACCTTCAAACAAAGAAGAAGCTGAATTGTTAAAATATTTATCCGAAGAACCAATTCACGTTGATAAATTAATTGAATTTTCTAAACTTAGTTCAACAACAATAAATAGCGTTTTGATGATGATGGAAATAAATGGAAAAATAAAACATCTTGGAGGAATGTATTATATTCTCGCTTAAATATTTATTTTGAAAATGACAAAAAGCGAAAGGTAATTATATCTCGCTTTTATAATTGTATCTTCAATTTTTATAAAAAATTATTTTTTATTTTTTTACTTCTTAATACAAGAAACGCAAATTTTGGTTTTTTTTCCATCAATTTTTTTTGTTTGCAAATTTATATACTGTCGTTTTTTAGTGGCAATGTTTGAATGACTGCGACTATTGGCATTGAGCGATCTTCGTTTGCAAATAGAACATTTTCTAGACATAAAATAAAAATGTAAAAAATTAAAATGCAAAGTACAAAATGACAATGCAAAAAAATAAAAAAAATAAAAAAAATAATCAACAATTTTAAAATTAAAAATTATAAATTCTAAATTAAAATTGTAATATACAATCTCTCGCTTCTTTTTTAATTCTTAATTACAGCTAATTTTTAATTCTTAATTTTGTATTCTTAATTCTACATTACATTCTACCATATTTGTATTTTTTTAAAAGTCATATAAACATAAATTTATGTTTTTTGAATATTTATCTACACAGCCATTATTTGCGATTGTTACTCTTTTAGGAGTTATTTACGCTTTAACTATTCATGAATTTTTTCATGCGTTTATGGCTACTTTTTTAGGAGATAATACCGCAAAAGATTTGGGACGATTAAGTTTAAACCCTTTGGTTCATCTTGATTTTATTGGTTTTTTAATGCTATTGTTTATTGGTTTTGGTTGGGGAAAACCCGTGCCCTTTAATCCAGATAATCTTAAAAATCAAAAATGGGGATCGGCGATTATTGCTTTTGCGGGTCCTTTGTCAAATATTATCAGTGGTTTTATTTTTTTAGGAGTCTTAAAATATTTAATTCCATCTTTAAATTTATCGCCAAGCGATTTATTAATTTACTTTTTAAGTTATTTAATTATAATAAATATAGTTTTGGCGATTTTTAATTTAATTCCAATTCCTCCCTTAGATGGTTCTAAAATTTTATTTGCTGTTTTGCCAGATCGATTTGAAAATTATAAAATTTCTTTAGAACAAAACGGCCCATACATTTTAATCGGATTACTTGCTTTAGATAGTTTATTTAATATTGGAATTTTTAGTAATTTATTTAATTGGATTATTGGTTTAATCAATTTAATTTAAAAAAATTTGACTTAAAAAAAATAATATGTTATGAATGAATTCATAATTCATAATTCATAATTTATAATTTATAATTTATAATTCATAATTCATCTTATGCCTACAATTAATCAATTAATTAACAAGCCAAGAAAAAAGAAAAGAATTAGAAAAATTTCAATTCTAGGAATGGTTTTTAATAGTTTAAGAAGAACAAAAAGAACTTTATCTAAGGGAGCGCCTTTTAAAAGAGGGGTTTGTCTTAAAGTTGGCACAATGACTCCGAAGAAACCCAATTCAGCTTTGAGAAAATTTGCTAGAGTTAGACTTTCAAATGGAATGGAAGTAACAGCTTATATTCCTGGAATTGGTCATAATTTACAAGAACACTCTATTGTTCTTTTGCGAGGGGGGAGGGTTAAAGATTTGCCTGGAGTTAGATATCATATTGTTCGAGGGGTTTTTGATACTCAAGGCGTGCAAGGAAGAAAACAAGGTCGTTCGCTTTATGGAGCAAAGAGAGAAAAGAAAGCGTAAAAACACAAGAGGCATTAAAACATGAGAATCGGAATTTTTAATTCTGCATTCATAATTTATAATTCATATTTTTATGAGAGGGAAAACCATATCAAGAAAAGAAATATTATCTGATCCAAAATTTAATAATATTGTAGTTGCTAAATTTATTAATCATATTATGCGCAATGGAAAGAAAACCATAGCTCAAAAAATAGTTTATGGATGTTTTGATATTTTGAAAGAAAAGGTTTTTTTGTCAATTGGCGGACCTACTGGCAAAGAAAAAAAAGACATTGACATTTTAGATGTTTTTAATAAAGCTCTTAAAAATATTATGCCTATTATTGAAGTAAAAGGAAGAAGAATTGGAGGGGCTAATTATCAAGTTCCGACAGAAGTTAAAGGAAATCGAAAAATTACATTAGGATTAAGATGGCTTATTACAGCGGCTAAAGCAAGAAAGGGAAAATCAATGAAAGAAAAATTAACAATGGAAATATTAGACGCTCTTAATAATGCTGGTGGAGCGATTAAGAAAAAAGAAGATGTTTATAGAATGGCGCAAGCCAATAGAGCGTTTGCTCA
>JAGUXS010000045.1 GCA_020061725.1 Patescibacteria group bacterium
CAACAGATAAATTTATTGATTATTTAAATAATACCTTGAAAAGGTATTATTTATTGAGACTCAAATAAAAGTTCATTGTTAGAATGTGAGATGTATATTCAGAATTATGAATTATTGAGATAAAATAAAAATACGATATCTCTTAATTCTTAATTCACATTTGGGCAATTAGCTCAGTTGGTTAGAGCGTCTCGGTGACATCGAGAAGGTCAAAGGTTCAAATCCTTTATTGCCCACCAAAAAATTAAAAGTTAAAAGCGCAAAATGAAAAATTATTGTATTCTTCTTCGTTCATAAATTTTTAAATAAATTTATCGCAATAATAACACTTAAATTTTATATTTTGAGATTTACATTTTAATTTTTCTAAAATCTAAAATCTATAATTTTTACTTTTTCATTTTTACTTTTTAATTTTTTATTACCACTTGATTTTAATTTTATGATTTTAAAACAAATTGATCCAGAAATTACCGAGGCAATAGAAGGGGAACTTCAGAGACAAAAAAACGGTCTTGTAATGATTCCATCAGAAAATTATGCTTCGGAAGCTGTGTTTATGGCTATGGGTACTCCACTTTCTAATAAATATGCCGAGGGTTATCCAGGCAAACGTTATTATACTGGCAATGAATTTATAGACAAGATTGAAAATTTGGCCATTGAACGAGCAAAAAAACTTTTTAATGCTGAACACGCCAATGTTCAACCTAATGCTGGTTCTGGCGCTAACATGGCAATTTATTTTGCTATGCTCAAATTTGGCGATAAGGTTATGGGATTAAAACTTGATCAAGGGGGACATTTAACTCATGGACATCCAGTAAATTTTTCCGGTCAACTTTATAATTTTATTCAATATGGCGTTAATAAAAAAACTGAATTAATTGATATGAATGAAGTGCGTGAAATAGCCTTAAGAGAAAAACCAAAAATGATTGTAACTGGCGCTACGGCTTATCCTCGAATTTTTGATTTTAAAGCATTTAGAGAAATTTGCGATGAAGTTGGAGCTTTACTTTTAGCTGATATTTCTCATTTTGTTGGTCTTTGTATTTCAGGCGATCATCCAAAACCATTTCCTTATGCTGATTTTGTAATGACTACCACTCATAAAACTTTGCGTGGTCCAAGAAGCGCTATTATTCTTTCTAAAGAACAGTATGCTAAGGCAATTGATAAAGCAATTTTTCCCGGCACTCAAGGTGGACCAATGGAACATATTATTGCCGCTAAAGCGGTTTGTTTTAAAGAAGCTTTGGAACCAGAGTTTAAAAAATATGCTCATCAAACAGCGCTCAATGCTAAAGCGCTAGCTAAAGTTCTATTAGACAAAGGATTGCGACTTGTTTCTGGCGGCACTGATAATCATTTAATATTAATTGATTGTCAACCGCTTAAAATTACTGGGCGACAAGGTTCAGAGGCGTTGGCCGAATGTGGAATTTATACCAATAGAAATACCATTCCCTATGACACAGGCACAGCCTTTGAGCCAAGCGGCGTTAGACTCGGCACTCCAGCTTTAACAACTCGCGGAATGAAAGAAGAAGAGATGAAATTAATTGGTGAAATAATTGTGAGTGTTATTAAAAATATTGGAGATAAAAATATTAAAAAAAATGTTAAAAATAAAATTAAAGAATTAACAAAAAAATATCCTTTATATGAGGGACTATATTATTAACTAAACTTTGGCAAATTTTATTAATTTCTCTTAAATAAACCATTTTATTTTAAATAAAAAAGTTATTTTGGCTAAAATAAAGTATTTTATAATATTGTTTAGAATTTTTGCCAAAGTTTAATTATTAACTTTTAATTCACCAACTAACGAATTTTAGTTTTTAGCTTTACAATTTATTAAATGTAAATTTCAAAATTGTTTAATAATATCAAGAATGTTAAAGATGATATTGTTAATAAAATATTCAATGCGTCCATTATGATATTGATAAATATTAAACGGCTTGCCATAATTCCAATATTTTATCGGAGTATTTTGTTTCTTATGTTTAAAAAAATTTTTAAATTTAAATTAGTTTTTATTGCGATAATAATTATTATTATTCTTATTTTTTTTCATCAAATAAAATTATTATCTCCTTTGGAAAATTTTTTCCAAAAAATTTTCCTGCCAATTCAATTAAAAACTTATCAAATAGCTAATGCCATTCGAGAAAAAATGGATTTTTTATCTTCAAGAAAAAAAATAATAAAAGAAAACAAAAAACTTACACAAAAAATTCAAGAATTAATTATTAAAAAATCGCAATTTGAAGAACTATCTCAAGAAAATGAAATTTTAAGAAAAGAATTAAATTTTGTTAAAAAAAATAATCTTTCTTTTGTGATCACTCAAATTATTGGAGAAAAAAATGATTCTGGCCTTCAAACTTTGATTATTAATAAAGGAGAAACTAATGGATTAATAAAGGGCTTGCCCGTGACAATGCAAGGATTTTTAATTGGCAAGATTATTAAAGTAGATAAATATACAGCTCAAGTTTTGCCAATTATTGAAAACCAAAGTTTGGTCGCAGCTGTTATCCAAAATTATCCAAAAACAAACGGATTAGTTAAAGGAGAATATAATCTATCTTTGATTATGGAATTAATTCCTCAAGATATAGAAATCAAAGTTGGAGATTTAGTTATTACTAGCGGACTTGAAAATAATATTCCTCGCGGATTGGTGATTGGACAAATAGAAAAAATAATAAATCAATCAGAAGAATTATATCAAAAAGCCCAAATAAATTCTCCGATATCTTTTAAAAGTTTAAATTTTTTAACAGTCTTATTGCCTTCAAAATAAGGCATATAAACTTTCCGAGATTCAACTTCGGAAAAGATTCATTGGAAGATTAAATTTCTTAATTCATAATTTTTAATTCATAATTCATATTTTCTGGCATTTCTTTTTCAAACTCCATCCATTTATTTTCCAAATCATAAAATCCCAATTTAAAACAATGTAAAAAAATTCTGTCTAATTTTTTATTTTTTATTTTTCGCGCTAATCCTTTATTTTTATAAATTCTATCTCCTAAAATAGGATGGCCGATAAAATTTAAATGCGCTCTAATTTGATGAGTTCGGCCTGTTTTAATTTTAACTTTTAATAGCGTGAAATTTAAAAATTTTTTTAAAACTTCGTATTCAGTAATCGCCGATTTGCTTTTATTTTGAGAAAAAACCGTCATTTTAATTTTGGATTTTCTTTTTGAAAAACCAATCGCTAAATCTATTACCCCTTTTCTTTCTTTAACGTCTCCATAAACCAACGCATAATATTCTTTTTTTACTTTGCGTTCTTTAAATTGTTTTTTGAGACAATCAAACGCTTCTTGAGTTTTGGCAATAATCATTAAACCAGAAACATCTTTATCTAAACGATGAACAATTCCAGGCCGCAAATTTTTATCATCGCCAACATTTTTAATTTGCGGACAATATTCTATTAAAAAATTAACCAAAGTATTTATTTCTTTAAAAGTTGTTGGATGAACAATTAATCCACTATGCTTATTGATTATTAAAAAATCTTTATTTTCGTAAATAATATCGAGCATATAAATATAAAATGTAAAAAATCAAAATGCAAAATTTAAATCCGATTATCGCTAGTTTTAAAAAACATTAATTTTTTAGCTAATCTTAACCAAAAAAATTTACTACAATAAACACTCTGTTAATTTTAATTAAAAAATATAATTCCCAGTGAAGGGTTGAGTTTAAAATAGACAAAAATAAATATTTTAAATTTTATGCTGTTTATTTTTTTATTTTTTGCTTTGCGTTTTACGTTTGTCTAATACTATTTTCCCCTTAATTAGACTTATAATTTGATTTATTTTTAAATTAAAAGCTACAAGCTAATTTCTGTTTTAAAAATTTCCTCGCTTCTTTCTTATTTTTTACTATTCTTCCCAATTGCGCTTCTCTTAAAATTTCTATCAATTTACCGATTTGCGGTCCTGATGAAAGATTAAATTCTTTCATTATTTCATTTCCATCTAAAATTGATTTTGGTAATTTATTTTTTTCTTTAATTAATTTTTTTAATTCTTCAATTCGTTTAATTATTTTATAAAAATTTTTAAAATTCATTTTGCCATTTTTAGGTACAGTGGCCAAAGTATCAATAAAGCTAAGCTTGAGTAAATCTTGACCAGAATATTTTTCATTAAAAAAATATTTTTCAATTGTTCTATTTTTCATTTCCTCAATCTCTTGAAAAATTAATAAATGGTTTACAGCCAACCAAACAGCTTTTGCTATTTTAAATTTAATATTAGAAACGCTAGAAAATTTTAAACGTCGGGAAATTTTTTTAAATAATTTAGCCCCGACTTGATCGTGTCCGTTAAATCGAATTCGATCAACCCCGTCTTTTTTGGGGGTTTTAATGGTGTAGGGTTTGCCAATATCATGAAAAAGAGTGGCTAAAATTAATTCAATTGAATTTTTTCCTGAACCAAATTGTTTTTTAAATTTTTTAGAATCTAAATTTAAAAGAGCTAAACGAGTGTGTTGCCAAACATCTCCTTCTGTGTGATATATTTTGGGTTGAGGACATTTTTTCATTTTTAAAATTTCTGGAATTAAATTTTTAAAAATTCCGCTTTGATCGCAAAGATCAAAAGCTTTTAACGGCGCGCAATAAAAAGATTTTAAAAATTCTTTTGCTATGGTTTCATAAGGGACTAAACGCTCGCCATTTAAAATGTCATTAATATGTGGCATTAATTTTTTTATCGCTCGCCAAGTTTTTTCTTCAATTTTAAAATTAAATTGACAAGCAAATCTAATCCCTCTCAACATCCGAGAATAATCCTCTCTAAATCTTTGTTCTGGATTTCCATTCGCTCTAATAATTTTTTTCCTTAAATCTCCTTGCCCATTAAAAGGATCAATTACCTTTTTAATTTTAAATTCTGAATTCTGAATTTTAAATTCAAATGCCATTGCATTGATTGTAAAATCTCGACGACTTAAATCTTCTTCGATCGAAAGATTCAAATCTGATTGAATATTAAAATCTGTTCGCGCTCCAGAACCGCCAGAATATTCAGTTCGCGGCAAAGCAATATCCCATGAATTTTTTTCTTTTTTTATAAGAGTTCGCGGAAGAAATTTAAAAACACCAAATTGTTTCCCGACTAAATTTACTTTGCCTAATTTATTTAAAAAATTTTCTAATTTTTTAACATCCACTTTTCTAATTAAAAAATCATAATCCATTTGCCCCGTTTGTTTTAAAAGAATGTCTATCACGGTTCCACCAACTAAAAAAACTTCCGCCCATGGAAATTCTTTTAATATTTTTTTAACAAAATTAATTATTTCTTTTTTATATTTAATTTTTTGAAAATCTATTTTCATTAAAATGAAAAATAAAAATAAACACTAAATTATTTTCTAAACTTTAGCAAAAGTTATTAATTTCTTTTAAATAAGCCATTTTTATTTTTTAAATAAAAAAATTATTTTGGCTAAAATAAAGGATTTTATAATATTGTTTAAAATTTTTGCCAAAAATTAGTTATTTTTTATCTTTTATTGTTTTTATTTTAACAGATTTAGTTATATATGCAAGATATGCCAATTTTCACCTTGCCCCTCAACTAATAATTCACTTATTCTCATAATGTCACTTATTTTAATTCACAGACATTTTAATTTTTAAATCTTTATTTGTAATTTTTATATTTTGTTTAAATCTCAATACCATCTTTTAGGACGCCTCGTCTCAAAATGTAGTATTATTTTTATATTTTATTTCAATACCATCTTTTATGACGCCTCGTCCTAAAATGTAGTATTATTTTTTTTGTTTAAATTTCTTCGATTAAAAATAATTTAACATACGAGTCAAGCGAATACCTACGAATAATCTCTTCTGTTTCTTTTAAAACATCGTATGGAGAAACTCAAATACTTTTTTGAAGTATCTTATATTCTAAAATTTGAAGATTCTGTCGAAGTAAATTTCTTAAATTTCGTTTTTCCTCGGGAATATCAAAAATTATCATTTGCCATTTTCCATCCAATCTTTTCTTTTTTTTAAATGTTTTAAATTTTATTTTCAAAACCCTATCAATCCCCTTTTTAGCAAGAAGAACTCCTTGTTTTTGTTCTAAATTTTTAATCTTTATGTATCCTTTCTTTTTTAAATAATAAACTAGTCGATTAAATTGTTGTCTTTCTTTTTTTCTTTCACAATCTCGTTTTAACTTATAAAATTCCGGACAACAAACTTCCTCCATTGTTCGAGGAGGAAGAAATAAACCAACAGTTTTATCTATCTTTTCTATAAAATCATATAAATCTAAAAGAAATTTATCTGTAATTGGTAATTTCATATTAAAATAAGTGATAGTATATTTTGCGACGTCTTGCCTAAAGACATACACCATCACAAAAAATAGTATTAAAATTAAATAAACCATTTTATTTAAAATATTTTGACTAAAATAAAAAATTTTATAAAATTGTTTAGAATTTTTACCAAAGTTGTAATAAAATAAGATAGCTATTTTTTAAAAAAATTGCGTTTGGCCTGTCATAATATGCATCTAATTTTAGAGATAATATTTTATAAAAATTATATTTAAATTTCTTCTTTAAATTTTATTAACAAAAGGGTCTATGGCAACGGGTAAAATTTTTATACTTGAGGGATGTGGATTAATCTAATTAAATAACTTAATTTACCCCCCCTAAATATACACCAATTCTATCTACAATAAAAATTAAATAAAATAAATTTCAATACCACCTTTTAGGACGATCGTCCTAAAAGGTGGTATTATTTTTTATATTTTATTTTAATACCGTCTTTTAAGACGAGGCGTCTTAAACGTAATATCAAAATACTATCAAAATAATATTTAAAAATTAATTAAGAATTTAAAAAATATATTTTCATATTATTTAACTGTTGACTTACGATACGTTCTGTGATAAAATACAGAACATATGCAACTTAAATTACATAAAAATGCCAAGACAACTTTCATTACAAGAGAGTTAATCA
>JAGUXS010000051.1 GCA_020061725.1 Patescibacteria group bacterium
ACAAAACCTTACAAATCATTTATTGTCTAATTATATTCCAAAATGGAATGGAAGCACTTTAAATAATTCTCAAATTTATGATAATGGCAATGTCGGTATCGGAACAACAACTCCACAAGGGGATCTTACTGTAGCCAAAGAAAATGATTCATATTTTCAAGGAATGACTACTTTCGGCGGTTTATGGGATGGTTCAACCTGGACATTTAAACAACTAACAGGTGATGGACAAAATATTCTTTTTGGGGTTGCTAATTTAAATTCTACTAAAGGCAGTCTTTTAAAATTAAAAACTTGTTCTAATGGCGCTTCGCCTAATTGTACTGATAAAATGACTGTTGATTTAGATGGAAATGCAATTATTGCTGGTAAATTAGATGTTTCAACCATTGATCCTCTTTATGAAATAAAAGGGAAAAAATACGCAACTTATGTTTCCTCAATAGCTGGCGGAGTAAATGAAGAATATGTAGGGAAAGGAAATCTTTCTTTAATCTCCAATTTCCAATTTCCAATTTCCAATAAAAACGAGAATAAATATGAATATATAATTGATTTTAGCAAAGAAAAAGAAGGAACTGATTTGTGGGTTTGGTATAAAGCGATTGATTTCTCAAAAGATAATGTAAATGTTTTTATAACTCCATATGGAATGTCAGCGAATATTTATTATCTTATTGAAGGAGAAAAAATTATTTTTCGCGGAGATAAATCAGCTGAATTTTCATATCGTTTAATTGGCAAACGTTTTGATTGGAAAGATTGGCCAACTTTTGTCAAAGATCAGAATGTAAAAGCGGGATTGATTGTAAAATAATACAAAACTAATTTCTAATTTTAGATTAAATAATCTATTTTTAAATAAACCAACTTATAATTTTATTTTTTATTTTTTATTTTTTTATTTTATGCCTATGAAATTTAATAAAAAATCAATTATTGATATTTCAATAATAATTTTAATTGCGGCAATCGCAATGTTTTTTATTTGGAATGTTTTAGTAAAAGACTCAAATCAATCAACTAAAACAAAAAAATCTCAGATTTCTCAAGATAAAATCTTAGAGATAGAAGCGCAACAAAAAATTATGCCTGGCATTAATTCAATTACAAAAGAAGGACAGGTTATTGCTTCTACTGGAAAATTAGCAAAAAATGATGTTCTTCCTAGATCTCCTGAAGCCCCACAACAATCAAAACCAATTAAAGATTTAAAACAACTCCCTCCTCAAATGATTAAGCTCGTTGTAACAGAAAAAGGATTTACTCCATCAAGTTTTGAAGTTAAAGCTGGAGAAGTAGTAAGTCTTGCTGTAACTTCTGGCGATAAATGGGCGCATGTTTTTAGGTTTAAAGATCCTGTTCTTTTAGCTGTGGCTGTTGGTGTTTCTGAAAAAGAAACTAGCGCTATTGTTTTTAATGCTCCAGAAAAAGCCGGAGAATATGAATTTTATTGTGATATATTTGGACACGAAAACCGAGGAGAAAAAGGAAAAATGATTGTAAAATAGGCAAAAATTTTAAGAAAAAATTTTACAATTTTTAATTTCTAAAATTTGACATTTGGCATTTAATAAAAATTAAAAATCTTAAATCTATCTCAACACCCTTGTTTTTTTAATTCTTCTAATATTCTTTTTTGTTCTTTGGTTAATTTTTGAGGAACAAATATTATTATTTCCACTAATTGATCCCCTCTGCCTCGATGCTGAAGATAGGGAATCCCTTTATTTGCCAATCTAAAAACTTTTCCACTTAATGTACCAGCGGGAATTTTTAATCTAACTTTCCCCTCTAAAGTTTCCACTTCAATTTTATCTCCCAAAACAGCTTGAGAAAAAGTGATTGTTGATTTACTTAAAATATCATTACCTTTTCTTTTAAATTTAGAATGAGGAAGAATGTGAACGTTAACATAAAGATTTCCTTTTCGTCCTCCTTTTATTCCAACATCTCCCTGATGAGAAAGTTTTAATGTTTGTCCTTGATCAATTCCAGCTGGAATTTCTATTTCAATTTTTTCTGTTTTTCTAATGCGTCCTTGTCCGTTACATTTGGCGCATTTTTTTTCTGCTTTTTTGCCCTCGCCTTGACAATCCAAACAAACACCAACTGTTCTAAATTGACCCAAAATAGTTGATTGAATGTGTTGAACTTGTCCAGTACCATGACAGGTGGAACAAGTACTAATTTTTGTTCCTGGTTCAGTCGCGTTTCCATGACAATGAAGGCAAGTATTAAATTTATTTATTTCTATTTGTTTTTTTGCGCCAAAAATTGCCTCTTCAAATTTAAGAAACACTTCTACTTCAATATCATTTCCTTGAGTTTTTCGAGTTGTTTGTCTTTGTGTTTTTCCACCAAAAAAATCTCCAAAAACATCTCCTAAATCTTCAAAATTAAACTCAACTCTGTTTCCTCTATTACTACGAAAAGCTTCGCTAAAATCAGAAAAATCTCGAAATCCGTCAAATCCATGAAAACCTCCTTGCGACTGAGCTTGTTCGAAAGTTTTTCCATATTGATCGTATTGAGTTTTTTTTTCAGAATTAGAAAGAACTTGATAAGCCTCATTGATTTCTTTAAATTTTTTTTCATCTCCTCCGGGTTTATCCGGATGATATTGATGAGCTTTTTTTCTAAAGGCTTTTTTTATTTCTTCTTGAGAAGCGTTCTTGTGAACGCCAAGAGTTGTATAATAATCCATAAATATGGCAAAATGAAAAATTAAAATCAAAATGTAAATGACAATGTAAATTAAAAATAAAAATTAAAATTTTAATAATTTACATCTTTATCTATCATTTTAATTTTTCATTTTTACATTTTACATTAAAATTTTACATTCTAACTTTTTTATAAACCATCACAATCATAAATTAATTATTTATCTTCTTTCACCTCTTCATACTCGCCCTTTTCTTCTTTTTTCCTGTCTGTTGATTGTTGATCATCTCCGGTTGGTTGTTGTTGATCAACAGGCGGTTGTTGTTTGTACATTGCTTCGCCAATTTTTTGAGCGGATTGAGTTAATTCTTCTAAAGCTTTTTTAATTACTTCAAAATCGTCTTTATCTTTAACTTCTTTTAATGCCGTTATTTTTTCTTCCACATCTTTTTTATCAGCTTCTAAAATTTTTTCTCCAGCTTCTTTTAAAACTTTTTCAGTAGAATAAATTAAAGTTTCGGCAGTATTTTTTACTTCAATTAATTCTCGTCTTTTTTTATCTTCTTCGGCATGTACTTCAGCGTCTTTTGTCATTTTTTCAATTTCTTCCTTAGAAAGTCCGCTTGAAGCGGTAATCATTATTTTTTGTTCTTTTCCGGTCGCCTTATCTTTGGCTTTAACGCTCAAAATTCCATTGGCGTCAATGTCAAAACTAACCTCAATTTGCGGAATTCCTCGAGGGGCTGGTGGTATACCATCAAGAATAAATCGTCCTAAAGATTTATTGCCAATTGCTATTTCACGTTCACCTTGCAAAATATGAATTTCCACACTTGGCTGACTATCAACAGCAGTTGAAAAAGTTTGACTTTTTGAAGTTGGAATTGTCGTATTTTTTTCAATTAATTTTGTAAAAACTCCACCTAAAGTTTCAATTCCTAAAGAAAGAGGAATGACATCTAAAAGCAAAACATCTTTAACCTCGCCTTGTAAAATCCCTGCTTGAATAGCCGCTCCAACCGCAACCACTTCATCTGGGTTAACTCCTAAATGCGGTTTTTTCTCAAAAAATTTCTCTACTGTTTGAATAACTAAAGGCATTCGAGTTTGACCGCCAACCATTACAATTTCTTCAATATTTTCAGGTTTTAATCCAGCGTCTTTTAAGGCTTTTTTACAAGGTTCTAAAGTTTGCTCAACTAAATCTCCGACAATTTCTTCTAATTTAGCTCGAGTTAATTTTAAAACTAAATGTTTTGGACCGTTTGCATCGGTTGTAATAAATGGCTGATTAATCTCTGTTTCTAATGTGGTAGAAAGTTCAATTTTAGCTTTTTCAGCCCCTTCTTTTAATCGTTGCAAAGCCATTTTGTCTTTTGATAAATCAATACCTTGTTCTTTTTTAAATTCTTCAACAATCCAATGGATAATTCTTTGATCAAAATCATCTCCTCCTAAATGAGTGTCTCCATTTGTCGCTTTTACTTCAACAACATCTTCGCCAATATCCAAAATAGAAATATCAAAAGTTCCTCCCCCTAAATCATAAACAGCAATTTGTTGTCCTTTTTTTTTATCAAAACCATAAGCCAAAGCGGCTGCTGTTGGCTCATTAATTATTCTTTTTACTTCAAGCCCAGCGATTTTACCAGCGTCTTTTGTCGCTTGCCTTTGTGAATCATTAAAATAAGCTGGAACAGTAATAACCGCTTCAGTAATTTTTTCTCCTAATTTTTCTTCAGCGTCAGTTTTTAATTTTTGCAAAATCATTGCCGAAATTTCCTGAGGGGTATATTCTTTTTCTTTCATAATTATTTTTACTCCCTCCCCAGCTTTGACAACCTTAAATGGAAAAATCTTTAAATCTCTTTGCACTTCTTCATCGGTAAAACCTCTACCAATTAAACGTTTAATGGAAAAAAGCGTATTTTCTGAATTAGTTACCGCTTGACGTTTAGCTAATAATCCAACTAAACGCTCGTTATTTTTAGACATAGCAACAATAGAAGGGGTTGTTCGAGCTCCTTCTTTGTTTTCTAAAACCTTAGGTTCTCCACCTTCAATAATTGCCATGCATGAATTTGTTGTACCAAGATCGATACCAAGAATTTTTGACATAAAAATAAATTAGCTTGTAGCTTATAGCTTTAAAGCTTAAAGCTTATAGCTTTAAAATAAATAAATAAAATAAAAATAATTTTAAATCCAAATTTTTAATTTTTTTATTATTTAGTTTTGTATACTATCACTTTTGCCACTTTAATCATTTTTCCATTTAACTTATATCCTGCCATCACTTGTTTTGCCACCTGTCCATCTAAATTTTTATCATCAGTTTCTTCATTGCTAATCGCTTCCATTAAATTAGGATCAAATTTTTCATCTTTAACTTTTATTTCTTCAACTCCAATTTTTTCTAAAACATCCTTAAATTGTTTAACCACATATTTTACTCCTTCAAGCCAATTATTTTTTAATTCATTGCCACAATGCTCTATTGCCATTTTTAAATGATCATAAACCGGCAAAATTTCTTTTAATATTTGTTCGTTAGCATAAACAACGAATTCCGTTTTTTCTTTTGTTGTTTGTTTTAATAAATTTTGATAATCAGCTAAAGCGCGTAAATATTTTTTTTGCCAATCATTATTATTAAAATAATCATTTTCGGCAATAAATTCAAATCTAGGTTTTTTGTTTCCATCAATTTCAACTTCTTCTAAAAATATTTTTTTTGATCTTACCCAAATTTTTTCATCGCCATACATAGCTTGATAAACCACTACTTCCTCTTTAGTATCAGTATTAACAGTTGTATATAAAACTTTATAATTTTTATTTTTATAATGTTTATAAATTCCTAATTTTATTTCTTCATTCATAATATTATTTTTTTTATTAATACGTTAACAAATTTAATTAACGCTAAATTTTTTTCATAATTCATTCTAATTGGACCAAGAATCGCAAAAATATTATTATTTATTTTACTATCTTTTTGGGCATAATTTATCATAATAATTCCGCATTTTTTATTAAAAGGATTTTCTTTGCCAATTAATATTTGAATCTCTTCATTTGCAATAGAAAAATTTTCTACTATTTTATCAAGACAATCTATTGTTAATAACATATCGCTAATTAATTTACGTTCAATAAATTCTGGCTGATTAAATAAATTAGACAAACCAATGCAATAAACTTGTGAATTAAAAGTGATAATTACCGTTTCCTCGGATAAATCCGCAATCGCTTTTCCTATTTTTTTTATTAAATTTTGCATTTCTAAAAATTGATACTTTTTTTTAATTTTATTTAAAAAATTCCTATCTTTCTTTTTTATTTTTTTATTCTTTAAAAAATTTTTAATATAAAAATGATAGGCTTTTTCAGTCGGAATTCTACCGGCTGAAGTGTGAGGCTGAAAAATATATCCCTCTTTTTCTAATTTTAACATTTCATGTCTAATAGTTGCTGGGCTAATTTTAAAATTATATTTATCAGCCAATAGTTTTGAACTAATTGGTTGAGCTATTTTAATGTATTCTTTGATTATTTTATTAAGCAAAGAAATCTTTCTCTGAATCATAGAATTTCATTATTAGCGCTCCAAAATTAAAACGTTAAGTTGTATTCTACATAAATAAAAAAAACTGTCAATAGCACTCTCAAGCTAAGAGCGCTAAGTGTGTTTAGCATAAATAAAAAAAACTGTCAATA
>JAGUXS010000030.1 GCA_020061725.1 Patescibacteria group bacterium
GCAGTCCCGACGTAACGTCGGGACGAGCAGGGGGAGTTGGGAGGCCTGCCTGCCGGCAAGGCAGGGGTAAATTTTGCTTGGGTAAAATTTACCACCCCAGTTTATTAGATTAAAGTTTTAAGCAAATATTATGGAAGAAATTAATTGTTTGGTCTGTAAAAATAAAGCACAAATCCTGCCCTTTGGCGGTTATCAATATCAAGATAAAATTTATTCTCTGTATGGATGTTCCTTTTGCAAATTAAGATTTATTTGGCCCCAGCCGACTTCGGAAGAACTGGCCTCAACATATAACGATCTTTCTTATTGGCAGAGTGGTGATTTTGCCGGCGATAAAACAAACTGCGAACTTTATAGAAAACAATACAGGAAAGATGCTCAAAAGATAATTAAAATCGCAAAAAGATTTAATATCTTGCCTGAGAAATTTTTAGAAATTGGTTGTGCTCAGGGGGATTTACTTTTGGAATTAAAATCTTATTTTAAAAGTGTGATTGGAGTCGATATTTCCGAGTTGATGATAGAGCTAGCTAAGAAAAAAGGATTGGAGGTTTACGCCGGTGAAATCGAAAAAATAAATTTACCCTCGGACTTTACTTGCGTTTATCTCGGCGATCTGGTTGAACATTTGCCCGATCCGGTTTCTTTCTTTGGCCATTTAAAAAAGATTATCAAAGATAAATCCCTGGTAATTATTGAGATCCCGCTTACTTATAATGTTTATCCGGCCAATCTTTTTTTGGCCCCTTTAATTTCTTTAAAAAATTTTTTAAAAGGAAAGATTTTTAAACCGCGGAGTTTATATTTTTTTAGCAAAACTCAGAGGGAAAAGAATAAAAAAATAGAGCACCCGCCCTATCATTTGCTTGAATTTACGCCGCGCTCAGCAAGAGCATTTTTTAATTTAATTAGCTGGCAAGTGGTTTATGATAAAGTTTATGTGGGATGGCCCAAGCGAAAATATTATAAATTAAAAAATTGGCACTTGCTTGGCCTGCAAATTATTTTTTCTTTTATCACGAAATATGCCCCCCTTTTTGATTTAGGCGATAGAATGACCATTGTTATTAGACCAATTAAAAAATAATATGCCTGATTTTTTAAACAAAATAAAAAGTTTGGCTGAATTAGAGAAAATTGTGACTGAACTTAAAAAACAAGGTAAAAGCATTATTACCACTAATGGTTGCTACGATATTTTGCATCTTGGCCACATTTTAAGTTTAAATGAATCTAAGGAGCAAGGTGATATTTTAATTGTTGGTCTTAATTCTGATCAATCAGTAAAAAAAATAAAAGGGTCTATACGACCTATCAACGGCCAAGAAGACCGAGCTAAAACTCTTGCCGCTTTAGAATTTGTTGATTATGTTTTTATTTTTAACGAGGAAACCCCGATAGAATTTTTAAAAATTCTAAAACCCAATATTCACACCAATAGTATCGATTATGGCTATGATTGCATTGAGGCTTCAACAATTAAGGCTGGTGGAGGTAAGATTTATCTTTTAAAAAAATATCCCGGCTATTCCACCTCTGATTTAATAAAAAGAATAAAAAAATGATTTAGAATTATGTTTTCATTAAAAGTATTAAAGGAAAGAATTCAAAGATTTTATCCTTACGATAATTGTTCTTTATTAATGAAATTAAAGGTCGTCTCAAGAGCTGCAATGATCAAATTTTTTAATAATTTTGTCTATTCTGATATTAGTCTGGTAGAATATATGAAAAAGTTTAAGGGATTGAGCAGTGATAAAGAATTTTTAGCTAGTTACGATGCCTCTCATGAAGGTTTTGAAGAATTATGGAACTCAAAACCCAGAGAGACCCAAGAACAAATAGTATTATTTCTTGCTATTCTAAAACTCCAAATTTAAAAATTTTAGATTATGGTTGTGGTTGCGGTATTTACGGTCATTATTTGTATAAAAAAGGCTATCGAGACATTACCTTGGCAGACATAGAGAGTAGCACTTTTCAATTTGTCCAGAAGGCCTTTGGGGAAAATTTTAAATATATCAAAATTGATAATCCTAACCCATTAAACGAAATTTATGATGTGATACTTTTGATTGATTGTTTAGCTCACGCTTTTAATCCATTTGAAATAATAAAACATGTCTTTAATCATCTAAAAAAAGTGGATTATTGATTATTTATTATGAAAAAGATGTAGGATTAACACATTTAACCCAAGCTGCTGAGCAGCGCCAAGAAGTAATGAATTATATTTATAATAGTCAATGTCTTAAAAAGGATGAGGTTTTTATTAAAATTTGATTTTATGAAAATTTTTATTTTAAATCCTAAAGTTGAAGGTTCGGAAAGGGATTTAATTTTTTCTCCGCGAAGAAGACAGCCCTTATCTTTAGCTTACCTTGCCAGTTTATTAAAAGGTGATTATCAAATTAAATTATTAGACGCTAATGCCTTGGATTTAAAGGCTGAGCAAGTTTTAACCGAGATTGAAAAATTTCAGCCAGATGCTTTGATTTTAACTTCAGCCGCTGATGATCGTTGGGAATGTCCTCACCCTAAAATAGATTCGGTTTTTAAAATTATTAATCAAGCCCGAATCACTAATACAATTTTAATTGGTCCCCATGGCTCCTTAACCCCGGATTGGGTTTTTCAAAAATGCGAGGTCAAATTCATTATCCGGGGAGAGCCGGAATTAACTGTCAAAAAGTTAATTGACATTTTAGCAGGGGGTCTTTTTTGGCAAGATTTAGCCGGTATTTCTTATCGGGAAGGCAGTAAGGTTTTTCATAATGTTGATGCCTCGCGCATTGAAAATTTAGACGAATTGCCTCTACCTGTTTATGAAATGTTGCCGATGGAAAAATATAATTATTCTTTTTCTGACCTACCACAGCCGTTTAGTATTATGGTGACTTCGCGGGGCTGTCCTTTCCAATGTAGTTACTGTCTAAAGGTTATGTCGGCCGGAAAATATATAGCCAGAAATCCCCGGTCAGTCGTGGCCGAAATGAAATATCTTAAAGAGAGATTTTCTATTAGGTCAATTTTTTTTCAGGATTGGGAATTTATGATTGATAAAGAAAGAGTGAGGCAAATCTGTCAGTTAATTTTGGAAAATAATCTTAAGATTATCTGGGGTTGCAATGGCCGAGCTAATGACATAGATGAGAATTTAGTAAGAATAATGAAGGAGGCGGGTTGCGTTCGCATTAATATTGGTTTTGAATCAGGTAGTCAAAAGATATTGAATCAAGCTCAGAAAAAGATAAAGATAAGTGACTTAGAAAAAGCGATTAAAATCTGTCGGGACAATCAAATTAAAATCGGCATGTATGCCTTACTAAATTTACCGGGTGAAAATAGATTTACCCTAAAAGAAACAGTCAAATTTTTAACTCGTAATAAGATTAGTTCAATGAATTTTAATTTGCCCATCCCTTATTTTGGCACGCCTTTATTCTCCTTGATAAAAAATTTTTCTTCCGTCGATTGGAATAATTTAGAAAATTTTGCTGGTAGAGTTGAAGTTGGATTCAATCCTTTTTGGGCAAGGTTTTTACTCAGACATTATATTTTTCAGTCTAAACTAGGCTATTTTTATTTCCTGGGGCCAGCTTTTTACAAGGAGATTTTTAAAAAAATCAAAAGATTGCTATGAAATTTTTTAATCGGGCCAGAAGCTACACAGAAAGCTTTTTTTGGCTAATTTCAACTTTTTTACTTGCGCCTTTTTTTTATCTATTAATTTTTTTAAGAAAAAATGAAGAAAGGCAGTTAAAAATTTTAGTAATTCAGACGGCCAAAATTGGCGACTTAGTTTGCACTACGCCAATTTTTCGTGCTATCAAAGAAAAATATCCGCAGGTATTTCTGTTTCTTTTGGCAACCAGTAAAACTAAGGGAATGGTGGAGGCCAATCATTTTATTGATGAGATAATATTGATTGATCAAGATCGTTTTCGGGGGATCGGCGGCCGCCTTAGGCTAATCAAAGAGATTCGCCGGAAGCATTTTTTCTGGTCAATTAATGTTTTGCCCGGAATTTTTCTTAATATTATTTCTTTTTGGGCATTTGTTCCAAATCGTATTTTAACTACCAGTAAATACTTAGGCGAAACGGTTAGATTATTATCAATTTTTAGTAATTATCGTTTAGAATATCCTCGGCATACTCTGTCAACCGCTCATTATCTAAATTTATTAAGATTTCTTGACGTAAATGAGGCAAGAAAATACCAGCGAGAGATTTTTATTGAAAAAATTGCCGAAGAAAAAGCCGACAGATTTTTAAAAGAAAATAATCTTTTCTTAAACGACTTGCTTATCGGAATATGTCTTACCGCTGGTAATAAGATTAAGCAGTGGCCACAAGATAAATTTGTCGAATTGGCCAAAAGATTAATCACAGAGCTCAAAGCAAAAATTATTTTTATTGGTGGGCCTCAAGATAAAGAAATAATAAATTTTGTCAATCATAAAATAGCTGATCTTGGC
>JAGUXS010000065.1 GCA_020061725.1 Patescibacteria group bacterium
CATCCATTTGATAAAATCTGTCACGAACATAAGGTTCAACATAGAACCATTAGATTTAAACACCCCTGGACAAATGGAATGGTAGAGAGCTTTAACAAAAGAATTAAAAACAATATATTGAAAAAATATTTTTTTAATAGTATATTTGAAATGAAAGAAAAAGTTATTAATTTTGTGAATAAATATAATTTTGAAAAAAGATTAAAATCATTAAATCGCAAAACATTCGAACAATTTTAAAAGATAACAAGAATATTACACTACAACGTAGCGTTATTTAACAGCTAAACATATTAAAGAAAGAGAATTTATTTAACAAGACAAATTTTACTTTTTAATTTTTATATTTTTTATAATGTTATCCGACGCCGATATAAAAAAAGCGATAAAAAATAAAGAAATAATTATTAAACCGTTTAAAAAAGAACAAGTTGGACCAGCTTCTTATGATTTACTTTTAGGAAATAAAATCCGACTTTTTAAATCAACAGAACACGCTTGCATAGATATTAAAAATTACGAAGATACTTTTAGATATATTCATAAATACAAAAATAAAATTATTGAGCATTACACTTACACAGATTTAATAACTTCAAAAGATCCTTTTGTTCTGCATCCTGGAGAATTTGTTCTTTGCGATACTATGGAATATTTTGAATTTTCTAAAAATTTTGCTGGACAAATTATGGGCAGATCTTCAATTGGCAGATTGGGGGTGATAGTTCACGCGACAGCAGGATTTTTTGATCCAGGATTTAAGGGTTTTGGCACGTTAGAAATGGCTAATTTAGGAAAAATTTCCGTTAAACTTTATCCGGGGATGAAAATTGCTCAAATGGGATTTTATAAACTTGAAAATCCGTGCGAAATTTCTTATGATATAAGAAAAGGCAGTAAATATGTAAAAAATAATCAAGCGGCATCAAGTAAAATTATGCAAGATTTTAAATAATACAAAATGTAAAAATTAAAAATCAAAATGACTATTTAAAACATAAATCAAATAAAACGCAAAGCAAAAAATACAAAAAACAATGTAAAGTTAAAAATAAAATAAAAATATAAAATATATTTTAATTTTTTTATCCTTAAAATAAAATGAAAATTATTAAAAAATCAATAAAAAAAGACGAACTTATTCCTTTGGCTCAAAAATATTTTGGCAATTTAGTCAAAGCGGTTGTTGATGTTGAACGTAAAATTATTGCTTTAGATGCAGAACTTCACGCCGATTTAGAGGCATTACTTTTAGAAAACAATTCAAAACAAAAAGATTTATGGGGAATTAATCTTTATCCAATGCAACCTAAAAATGAAATGATTGAATTTGATTCAATGATTAACATAAGACCTTCTCAAAATAATCGTTCTCGTAATGTAAAAAATTTAAAAATAAGAGAGAAAATTAAAAAAATTATAAAAAAAATAATTTTAAATTAAGTTATGCCTTTCCAACACACAATATTGGCTCAGGGTAGATGGCAAAAATTATCTCTTGTTGAACAAATGGGAAATATTGGCAGTGAAATTGGCAGAGCAATTAAATGGCAAAACAAAAATGAAGAATTGTTTTGGAACGCCATTGAAAGAGGATTTGAATTGCTTGATTTAACCATTGCTGATCCTCGTTGGCGTAAAAGATTAAAAGAACTCACGCGAGTAAGAGAATTTTTAGGAGACGCAATTTTAGGAGGAAAAGAATATGGCAGTGCTCTTAAAGATTTTGAAAAATACTTTTTTCAATTTGCCTTAGCCGCAAGAAAAAATAAATAAATACAAAAACAAATTAACATTTAAGTTATTTATTTTTAAAATTATTATTTCGTTTTCTAATGACGACATCAAAAAAATTCTAATATTATTCTAATATTATATTGTCAAAGTATTTTAATGTTTAGTTTTTTTATGCCTGAAGCAATATTAAAAGTAAAACTTATTTCTTATACTCAAAATCCTGAACAGGTTTGCGCTATGGCAATTAAACAATGTTATAGCAAAGTAGGAGTCAATGAGTTAAAGAAAAAAATTGATAAAAAAACAAAAGAACGATTAATTAAACAAATTATTTCTTCTGGGCATACTTCCACAATTGAACATGCGAGTTTTACTTTTGCCGTGGAAGGAATTTCAAGGGCTTGTTCTCATCAATTAGTTCGTCATCGAATCGCTTCATATTCTCAACAAAGTCAACGTTATGTAGATTTTAAAGCCAAGGGATTTGATTACGTAATTCCATATTTAATAAAAAAAAATACAAAATTATTGAAAAAATATTGCAAAGATATGGATGAAATTTTCAATAAATATAAAATTTTAATTGAACAAGAAGGGATGTCTCCAGAAGACGCGCGTTTTATTCTACCAAACGCTTGCGAAACAAAAATTATTATTACAATGAACGCTCGAGCTCTTTTAAATTTTTTAAAAGAAAGACTTTGTAATCGCGCTCAATGGGAAATTAGAATAATGGCTCATCAAATGTTGAGTTTAGTTAAAAAAATAGCTCCAAATATTTTTAAATACGCTGGACCAACTTGTCAAACAGAAAAAATTTGTTGGCAGGGAAATCTTAGTTGCGATTTATGGAAAAAAATAAATGGCGCGGAATTAAAAAAAAGAGAATAAATAAAAATAATTAAAGCCCCGTGATAAATACAAAATTGCAATGATATTTATCAAAATTATATACTTTAAACATTAATTTCTAAATTACAAAACTTTACAAATTACTCCTACATAAAAAAATGTGAGAATAAAAAACATATCATTTGCCCCCCATTAGGGGAAATATGGTATTTTGTAATTCAAAAAGTATTTTATGAAATCTATTTTTTTATTTATATTTTTTATATTAGGATTAATAGTAATTGGAATTTTTGCTATTTCAATAGTTAAAGAACAACCACTTAAAAAAAATTTAAATAAAATAGATTTTTTAACAAAACCAGTAATTTTTTCTGAAGATCCTGTTTTGGGAAACCCTAAAGCAATAATTTCTCTTATTGAATTTGGAGATTTTAAATGTAGCGCTTGCAAAAAAATTGAATCCAGTTTAAAAGAAATTTTAAAAACATACCCAAATCAAATAAAATTAGTTTGGAAAGGAATACCAGGGCATAGCGAATCGGAAAAAGTTCTTTTAGCAAGTTATTGCGCGCGCGAACAAGGAAAGTTTTGGAAATATCACGATTTATTATTTTCAAATCAAGATAATTTAGATCAACAAAATATTTATTTTAAATTAGCTCAAGATATAAATTTGGATTTAAAAAAGTTTGATCGTTGTTTAAATAATCAAACTTTTTTTGATTTAATTCAAAAAAATATAACGCAAGCTCAAAAATTAAAAATAGATGCCACTCCTTATTTTTTTATTAACGAAAAAAAATTTAGCGGCGCGATTTCTTTTGAAAAATTTAGAATAATTATTGAGGAAGAAATTAGAAATAATAACCAACATTTTATAACAAATATCAAATAATCGCCAATGTATTAAATATTAAAAATACTTAAAATAAAATTGATTTTAATTTTTATTTTTCAAATACCAATTTTCAATAAAATCTCAATGATTTAATTTTAAACAATTATTTTCCGAAAAATATTTTTATAAACAAAGGGGTTGTATATTTAGGAGGGGTAAATTAAATGGCTTAATTATAAAAAACTAATTATAAAAAATGTAAAATTTAATTTCCCAAGGATATAATTGTGAAATATTATTATTTTTTTTGTCTTCTTTCTTATTATACGCAACGCAATATAATTTTTTTATTTTATAAGTTTTCCTAAAATAACTTAAATTTTTTATAAACTTTGCGTTATAATTTAATTTTACTTCTATTGGAATGTATTTTTGCTGTTGTTTAACAATAAAATCTATTTCTTGTTTGTTTTGCGTTCTCCAAAAATAAATATCGCGAACATTAAATTCTTTACGCAAATAATTGTATATTGAATTTTCAAAAAAAACGCCATCAAATTCAGATGATATTTTTTTATTTTTTAAAATATTCAATATTCCAGAATCTTCAAAATATACTTTGGGCATTTTTGTTAATTCAGAATGTATATTTTTATAAAAAGGATAAATAGTTTTCAATAGTTTGTCTTGAAATATTTAATGTATTTGATAATTCGTTTAAATTCACTAATTGTCCAGTTTGATTAGCCAAGCACTCTAAAAGATTATTAAATTTTTTAATTTTTTTAATTTTAGCCAAATCTCGAATGTCTTTATAAATATATTTTTCTATAATATTGTTTAAATATAATTCTTTTAAATCAATTTGTTTGCAAAGAACAACTTGCGGATAAGCCACATATTCACATCACATTCCAAGA
>JAGUXS010000007.1 GCA_020061725.1 Patescibacteria group bacterium
AAATTATTGGAATTACCGGGAGTTTTGGAAAAACTTCGGCAAAAGAAGCTATTTTTTGTGTTTTAAAAAATCAATTTAAAATAAGAAAAAGCGTTCATAATTATAATAATGAATTTGGTTTGCCTTTAACTATCTTAGACTGTAATTCTGGTAAAAAATCGCCTTTTAAATGGCTTTTTATTTTCATAAAAGGATTAAAATTAATCTTTTTTAAAGATAAAAATTATCCTAAAATTCTAATTTTAGAAATGGGGGCTGATAAGCCAAATGATATTGATTATTTAATTAAAATCGCTCCCTGTAAAATTGCGATAATAACCGATATTGGCGCGACTCATCTTGAAACTTTTGTTTCTTTAGAAAATTTAATAAAAGAAAAACAAAAAATTATTGAACATCTTCCTTGTAATGGCTGGGCTATTTTAAACAAAGATAATAAAATAATTAAAAAAATGGAAAAGAAAACCAAAGCCAATGTTTTAAGTTTTGGTTTTTCCCAAGAAGCTGAAGTAAAAGCATCTGAATTAATTTTAGATTATGAATTAAATAATATAAAAGGCATTAATTTTAAAATAAGCAATCAAGGTAATGTTGTGCCGATATTTTTAACAGGCGTTGTAGGAGAAGTGAGTATTTATGCCGCTTTAATTGCCGCGGCAATCGGAATAATTTATAAAATGAATTTAATAGAAATTTCCGAAGCTTTAAGAAAATATAAATCACCGCCAGGCCGAATGAATTTAATAAAAGGAATAAAAGAAACCTTGCTTATTGACGGAACATATAACGCTTCGCCAAGAACGGTTGAAGCGAGTTTGGAAATTTTATCAAAGCTTCCTTGTGATGGGCAAAAATGGGCGATATTGGGAGATATGTTAGAATTAGGAAAATTTACAGAAGAAGAACATAAAAAAATTGGCAAAAAAACTGTTGATTATAAAATTGATTTTTTAATTACATTTGGAGAACGAGCCAAAGAAATTGCTTTTAACGCAGAAAAGAATGGAATGTCTAAAGATAAAATATTTTCTTTTGACCATATTGATGAACTTGGACTATTTATTCAAAATAGAATGAAGCAGAAAGATTTAATTTTAATTAAAGGATCAAGGGCAATGGGAATGGAAAAAATAGTTAAAGAAATAATGGCTGAACCATTAAGGGCTAAAAAATTATTAGTAAGACAAGATTAATAAAAATTAAAAAAATAAAAGTTTAAAGTAGCAAAAAGCAAAAATAAAAATAGGTAAAAATTTTTAAAAAAAATTTACCTATTTTTTTATTTCATGTTTTTATGCTTCAAGTATTTTAACTCAACCCTCATAAAATTATACTTTTCAGCTTAGGGGTGTGGGATAGTGTTTGTTAAAATAAATTTTTTTAGCTAAAATTAACACAAAATCATTTTAGGGTAGGGAGGGTCTCGTTTATTGTAGTGAATTTTTTTGGTTTTTTAGCTATAAAATTAGCAAAATTTAATGTTTTAAAAATTATAATAAAGTCGTCATAGTAAATGTCGTCGACATTTTAATACTTTAATGCTTTCTAATGTTTTTACTTATCCACAATTTAAATTTGACATTTTATTATATTATTGTAGTATATTTTTACTCCTCTTCACTACTGGTGGCCCTTCCTTCGAAAGAAGAGGAAAAGGGGGATATTGTAAAAATTTTTACTCTATCCCCCCTTTCATTTATTTTTTAAAGAATTTCATTACAGAAGTTCTTTTTTTATTTTCTTTTTTTCTGTCATACCAATAACCACCCACCGATTTATTTTTCTTCCGACTGATTTATTTAGCGTCAGAAAACATCTAAAAACTTCTAAGTAGAGAAATTTAATAGACATGATGCGAATAAAATTTCAGTGTTTAATTTTAATTAAAGTTTTTAATATAAATGATTATTTTTAGCTAATATTAGAGATAGAAAGGCTATTTTGAAATTATTTTGCAACAAGTCTATTGTAATAATAAAAAAATTTTGTTTTTTTAGTTCATCTCTTATGAATTTGTCTTATTTTTTGAGGGTTAATCGTAAACTTTATATTAATCACTAAACTTTGGTAAGTTTTATTAATTTCTCTTAAATAAATAATTTATTTTAAAAAAATATTTTGACTAAAATAAAAGATTTTATAATATTGTTCAGAATTTCTGCCAAAGTTTAATTAATCATTAAACTTTATGTTAATCATAAACTTTATTTGTATTACATCATTTATATTATATATCCACTGTGTTAATACAGTTTTGTATTACATCATTTATATTATATATCCACTGTGTTAATACAGTGGAGATTAAAATTTAGTTTTGATAAAAATTAAAAAAATAAAAATTTAAAGTGCAAAAAGTAAAAATAATAATTAAACTTTGGTAATTTTTAGATGATTTTTTTAATTATTAAAAGCAGAATAACTCCCATAGAGAGTTTACTTCTATAAAAAATGATTATTAAATAAACATGGGGAAATTGTTAAAATTTTAAAAAGTGCTAAAATATAAAATATGATAACCTTAAGCAAAAAACTTATTTCTCAAAAATCAGGGCAGGGGATAATTGAGCATTTACATTTTAAAACTCAAGAACAAGAAGTTCAAGGAGTAATAGAAAAAATTTTAAAAATAAAGAATTTAAATAAACATCATAAAATGAAAAAAGCGCATCCAACTTCTAATCTTCAATATTCAACTCCTACTTCTTGGAGTGATTTTGCTATTTTAGTTAGAGCAAATTCTCAAGCGGAATTTTTTTGTCAAGCGTTAGAACAAGCCGGAATTCCTTATCAATTTGTGGCTAGTCATGGACTTTATAGCAAACCAATAATTTTAGATATTATTGCGTATTTAAAATTATTAGATAATTATCATGAAAGTCCGGCGCTTTATAGGATTTTAAATTGTCCAATTTTAAAAATAGAAACTAAAGATTTAATCAATTTAAATTATTGGGCTCGCAGAAAAAATTGGTCTCTTTTTGAAACTTTAAATAAAGCCGCGATTTTAGAAGGATTTTCTTCTGAAACAATTGATCAATTAAATAAACTTTTAGGATTTATTCAAAAACATAGCCAATTAGCTCGCGAAAAAACTGTTGGTAAAGTGGTTTTTGCTTTTTTAGAAGAGACTGGCTATCTTAAATTATTAACGCATTCTGAAAGCAAAAATAATAACGATTCTATAAATTATTTAAATCAATTTTTTAAAAAAATTGAAGAATTTGAAAAAAATAATATTGATAAATCAATAAAAAATTTTAAAGAAGAATTAGAATTAATTTTAGAAGCTGGAGATGAAGGAAGTTTACAAATTAATTTAAATGAAGGGCCAGAAACGGTAAAAATAATGACAATTCATGGAGCAAAAGGATTAGAATTTAAATATGTTTTTATTGTTAATTTAGTCGATCGTCGTTTTCCGACTATTGAGCGAAAAGAAAATATTGAACTTCCAGACGCGTTAGTCAAAGAAATTATTCCAGAAGGGGATATACATTTACAAGAAGAAAGACGTTTATTTTATGTGGCTATAACTCGAGCCAAAGAAGGAATTTTTTTTACTTCAGCTGAAAATTATGGAGGACAAAAAAGTAAAAAATTATCAAGATTTTTAAATGAAATTACATTTCAAAAAACAAAAAATAATCAACAATTAACAACAAATAAATTTAATACTTTTGAAAAATATAGAACAGTAAAAAATAAAATAGATCATTCATTGTTAGTTAATTATTTACCTAAACAATTTAGTTTTACTCAATTTAAAGCTTTTGAAACTTGTCCTTTGCAATATAAATTCGCTCATATTTTACGCGTCCCAACTAAAGGACGGTTTACTTTTAGTTTTGGAAAGACATTGCATAATACATTGTATAATTTTTTTCAAAGAATAATTAATCAACCAGCCACTGAACAAATAAGCTTATTTCAATCATTGCCAGCCAAAAAATTAAATTATGAATTAAGTGAATTATTGCAAATTTATGAAGAAAATTGGATTAATGATTGGTATGAAGATAAAAAACATCAAGAAGAATATAAAAAAAAAGGACGAGAAATTTTAGAAAAATTTTATGATTCCATTAAAGATAATCCGCCAAAAGTTAAATATTTAGAATTAGGTTTTAATTTTAAATTAAATAATTTTTTAATTAAGGGGGTGATGGATAGGGTTGATGAAATAGAAAATAATGGCATTGAAATTATTGATTACAAGACAGGACAATCTAAAGATGAAGAAAAAATAACAGTCGAAAATAAAGAACAACTTTTAATCTATCAGATGGCCGGGCAGGAAATTTTTAAAGGAAAAACATTAAAATTGACTTTTCATTATTTGAATGATAATAAAAAAATTTCCTTTTTGGGAAGTGAAAAAGAGTTAAATTTATTAAAAGAAAAAATAATTAAAATAATTAAAGAAATTAAAAAAAGTAATTTCTTGCCAACGCCGAATCAATTTAAGTGTAAATTTTGCGATTTTAAAGAAATTTGCGAAGCGGCAAAAATATAAATTAAGGAATTTAAAAGTTTGATTTTATAATTTTTATTTTTTATCTTTTGCCGAGGTGGTGAAATTGGTATACACACTAGGTTTAGGACCTAGCGCTGAAAGGCATGCGGGTTCAAATCCCGCTCTCGGCACCAAAAAGGTGTAAAATGTAAATGTCAAATTTTTATATTATGCTTTTTAAAGATCGTCAAGATGCGGGAAAAAAATTAGCTGAAGCGTTAAAAAAATATAAAAACGCGCCAGAAACGATTATTTTAGCCTTGCCTCGCGGCGGAGTAGTGGTTGGTTTTGAAATTGCGAAAGCTTTAAATTTGCCTTTAGATATTGTGGTGTCGCGAAAAATTGGAGCGCCTGGAAATCCAGAATATGCCATTGGTGCCATTACTGAAACTGGAGATGCTATTTTGAACGAAAATGAAATAAAATATATAGATAAGGAATGGTTAAAAGAAGAGATAAAAAAAGAAAAAAAAGAGGCTCAACGTCGATTTATGATTTATCGCGCTGGTTCACCGTTACAAATAAAAAATACAACAGTGATTCTTGTTGATGATGGTTTAGCTACCGGTTATACTATGCGCGCGGCTATAACCTCAATTAGAAATCGTAAACCAGCTAAAATAATTGTCGCAATGCCGCATGGAGCAAAAGATTCCATAGAGATTATTCGCAATAAAGTTGATGAAGTTGTTGTATTATATAAACCAATTATATATTGGGCTGTTGGCAATTATTATAAAGAATTTTCACAAACAAGCGATGAAGAAGTAATTAAATTATTATCAAAAATAAAATAGGTTTTTAATTTACAGACCTAAACTTTAGTTTAGTTGCTTATTTAAAAATTCAAAATATTTTATTTCAGTTGAGATGATAAATGAAATTGTTAAAAAAGGTAATGCAAAAATATGGAGCTACCCCAGAGAATGCGCTGCCAGAATCTGTGCCAGAACCTGTGATGGTTCTATGTCATATAAGTTCTTTTAAATAATAATAAAATTACAGAGTGTCGCATAAGGTTTATTGTGCGACACTCTGTAAATTTATTAAAATAAATAATAAAATTATAAATTCATAAATTCTTACTCTCACTTCTCTTTTCTTTCTTTATCTTTTAATATATCAAAATAAAAAATTTAACTTTTAAAAATAAATTTCGATGAAAAAAATAAATCTTATGAAAGATTAAACTTTTCGGATATTTTTTTATTTTTTTATATTTTATTGTCAAACATTTTATTGCCTAATGCCTTATTAACTAATTTATCTGCTTCTTTGTTCTGTTCGCGTTTAATATGAGTGTAAGTAATTTTATTAAAATTAGAGCTAAGATTCCAAATTTGAATAAACAAAAGACTCAAATCTTGATTTTTAATTTTATATTTTTTATTTAATTGATTAACAACTAATTCACTATCTAAATAAAAATCAATTTCTTTAGCTTTTATTTTTTTTGCTTCTTCTAAAGCCAAAATTACCGCTTTATATTCGGCTTGATTGTTTGTTGAATTTCCAATAAATTTTGAAAATTCTAAAACTTTATCATCATATTTTATTACAACCCCAATTCCGCCAGGACCAGGATTTCCTCTCGCTCCCCCATCAGTAAAAATTTTTAGTTTCATAAAAACACACTGAATTAAATGTAAAATACAAAAATTGTCATTTTAATTTTTAAATTATGTATTTTATATTATACTATTTTCATTAAAAATTAATTAAAAGTTTAATAATATGAATTATAAACTTATCACCTTTGGGTGTCAAATGAATATTTCGGATTCTGAACGAATTGCGAGCGTTTTAAAAAAAATAAAATATCGACCTGTTTTAGATGAAAACAAAGCTGATTTAATATTGATTAATAGTTGTTCTGTTAGACAAAAAGCGACTGATCGAATTTTTGGCCAAGAAAAAAAATGGCAAAAATTAAAAAAACAAAATCTTAATTTAATTATCGCTTTAACTGGTTGTATTTTAGAAAAAGACAAAAAAAAATTTAAAGACAAGGTTGATTTAATTTTTGATATAAAAAAATTACCTGAATTACCTAAAAAAATTATAGAAATACAACAACGCGCAAAGATACAACAATATTTAGAAATTAAACCTTCAAATATTGATTATTTTCACATTAAGCCAAAATATTCTACCAAAAATATTGCCTATGTGCCAATTATGACTGGATGTAATAATTTTTGTTCATATTGTGTTGTGCCATATACTCGTGGTCGAGAGATTTCCAGACCAATTGAAGAAATTATTCACGAGGTAAAAAGCTTAATTAAGAAAAAATACAAAGAAATAATTTTACTTGGGCAAAATGTGAATAGCTATAACTATAAATTTTCAATGGATTCGATAAGCTCGTCACAAGTTTTTAATTTTCAATTTTTAAATAAATTTAAAATCAAAAATTCAAAATTTAAAATTAATGTTATTACCTTCCCTTTACTTCTTAAAATTATTGCTACTTTGCCGGGAAAATTTCAAATAAATTTTTTGACTAGTCATCCAAAAGATATATCAGATGAATTAATTGATGTAATGGCAAAATGTAAAAAAATAAAAAAAGAATTACATTTACCCCTTCAATCAGGCGATGATGAAATTCTTAGAAAAATGAATCGTCATTATTCAGTGGATTATTATTTAAAACTTATTCAAAAAATTCGCAAAAAAATGAAAAAAATTTTTCTTTCCACCGACATTATTGTCGGTTTTCCCAGTGAAACAAAAAAACAGTTTGAAAATACCGTTAAATTGTGTAAAAAAATAAAATTTAATAAAGCCTTTATTTCTCAATACTCCCCTCGCCCAGGAACTATAGCCGCTAAATTAAACGACGATATTTCCAAAGAAGAGAAAAAAAGAAGATGGAAAATTTTAAATAATTTGATTAATTAATTTTTCAGCTTGTTTTTGATTTGAAATCCAATGAATTCGTTTATCTTTTTTAAACCAAGTCATTTGACGACGAGCGTAACGACGAGTATCACGTTTAATTAATTCAATGGCAGTGTTTAAATCTATTTCATTTCGCAAACACATTCCAATTTGTTTATAACCAATACCGCTCATGCTTGGTAAATTCCAATTATATTTTTTTGCTAATTTAACAACTTCTTCAACTAATCCTTTTTTAATCATTTGTTCAACTCTTTGATTAATTTTTTTATACAATTTTTCCCGTGAAATTTTTATACCTAATTGCAAAACATTAAACAAAGGTTTATTTTTTTGTCTTTGTTGAGAAAAAAATTTTCCTTTACTAAAACAAATTTCTAAAGCTCTAATTATTCGGCGAGCATTATTTTTTTGAATAAATTTTTTAGCCGCTGGATTAAGTTTTAATAATTTTTGGTAAATTTTTTCTAGACCATATTTTTTTATTTCATTTTCTATTTTTATTCTTATTTTTTTATTCGGAAGAACTTCTGGAATTTTAAAATTATCAATAACACTAGAAATATAAAGTCCTGTTCCACCAACTAAAAATGGTAATTTGCCTTGTTTTTGAATATTTTTGATGATTTTTATGACTAATTTTTTATATATTGCCACACTAAATTCTTTATCAGGATTAACTATATTAATCATATAATGAGGAATATCTTGATAGCTTGTAGTTTTTTGCAGTTTGTGATTTGTAGAAGGTTTATAATTTATAGAACATTTATTAGTTCCAATATTCATTTCTTTGTAGATTTGTCGCGAATCAGCTGAAATAATTTCACCATTAAATTTTTTAGCTAATTTTAAAGCTAATTCAGTTTTTCCTGAAGCTGTAGGTCCCAAAACAACAATTAATTGCGGTAAATTCCTCGCCTTTTCAAAAAGCATAAGAGGTGAATTTATTTTTTGTTCTTTCTTCATTTACATTTTTTTATTTTTTATATAATGCTTTTTATAAAAATTTAATCTTTTTTAAATATAAATTTAATAAAATTTTTTTAAAAATTTAGTAAATGATAATTTTGATTATTTTAATTTTAGGCGTAATTTTTAATCACGGATTATGCGTCTATTTCTTGATTTTTTTTCTTGCCATTCTTTTATTTTTTTATGATTTCCAGATAGAAGAATTTTAGGAACGTGCGTTTTTTTGTCATTTATTTCAAAAATTTCTGGTCGAGTGTATTGAGGATATTCTAAAAAACCCTCTTTTGCAAAAGTTTCAATTTTACTTGATATATCTTTACCTAAAACTCCAGGTAATAAACGAGTGATTGCATCAATAATTGTCATTGCTGGAATCTCTCCGCCAGTTAAAATATAATCGCCGATAGAAATTTTTTCATCAACTAATTTATTTACTCTCTCGTCAATCCCTTCATATCTGCCACAAATTAAAGTTATCTTATCTAATTTAGATAATCGTTCCGCCATTTTTTGATCAAATTTTTTTCCTTTTGGCGTTAATAAAATAATTTTTTGTTTTAGTGTTTTGTTTTTTATGAGGCGACTAGTCTTTGACTGGCATTTTAATTTTAAAGTTTTAAGCGCTAAATAAATTGGTTCAATCTTCATTAACATTCCCGGTCCTCCACCATAAGGAGCATCATCAACTGTTTTATGTTTATCAAAAGCATAATCGCGAATATTTAAAAAATTAACTTTAATTATTTTTTTTTCTTGCGCGCGTTTAATAATACTTTCATTAAAATAAGAATTGAATATTTGAGGAAAAATTGTAAGAATATTAAAAATCATAAAATTAGATAGGGAACAAAAATTTTTATTCTCTACAATTATTATAGTAATTAAAACAAAAATCGCGAATAAATTAAATTATATCGCGATTTTTGTTTTATGTAAACCCCTTTCGCATTTTTCTCTAAAAGGGGTAAAGGAATGATTTTTATATTTTTAAATCATCCATAGCGTCGGTACTGATTGCCCTTCTATTTCTTACGTCCTTTTTAAAAGGATGTT
>JAGUXS010000013.1 GCA_020061725.1 Patescibacteria group bacterium
AATATGGAAAAAAATATAAAATTGTTAAAGAAGAAATTGTTACTGCAGAGGATTTTATTACTAAAGAGGATTTTAATAACATTTTAGAAGAGATCAAAAGTGGTCTTAAAAAAGAATTTCGGAATAAAAGAGATCAACAAATTGAAACTAGTATTAAAAAAATACAAGAAAATTTTGTAAATGGAACATATAAAGGAATAATAAAAGAATATGAAGGAATAGAAGAAACAAAAAAATAGAAGAAACAATTAATAAAAAATGCAAAATATAGTAAAGTTATTAATTTTAAATTCAATAAAAGCTGAAATTGAGAATACAACAGAAGAAAAAGATGATAAAGAGAAAGGCGCAGAAGAATAAAAAATACCAAAAAAAGAAGATTTACAAAAAGAAATAACAAAAGTAGACGAAATTTCATAAGAAACAGTAAAATAAATAACGAAAAATAAATAAATATCAAGATTTAATCGCCGTTAAAACCTTAAAGATATTAATAAAATAGATAAAAAAAATAAAAAAATTAACAAGAAAAAAATAGGATTACAAATAAAAATTATTTTTTTAAAAAAATAATTAAAAAATAAAAAATTTAATTTTTAAATAATCCATTTATATTATAAAATAAAAATGGACAAAAGAGGAGAAAAAATATGATAAAAGATTTACAACAATTTATTAAAGATATTATTTTAAAAGCGGATATGAAAAATTTGCCAAAAAGTTTTTTAGATGAATATGAAGAAAAATTAATGATAGAAACGCAAAGACGTTTAGGCGTTTTGATGACAAAAGAATTAGACGAAAAAGGAATAAAAGCATTTAATGAATTAATGCAAAAAAATTCTAATCCAGATCAAAAAACGCTGTTAGATTTTTTTAATGTTTATATCCCTAATTTTGAACAAAAAATGGAAAAAGGATTGCGAGAATTTGCGCAAGAATTTATTGATGGACTTAAACAATTAAAAACAAAAGTAAATAAGACTAACTAAAAAAATTTTTAAAAAATAAAATATGAATAAACAAGAAAAAACATTTATTGAAAATATAAAAGAAGCTGAAAAAAAACTCGGCTACCTTGATATTAAACCGCAAAAAATTTTAGAAAAATTAACTACTGAAGATTTGGAACAACTAAAGCAATTTTTTAAACAAAATAATATAGAAAAAATTAATGAATTATTGGGTAATAAATTTAAATTAATACTTACTGGACAAGAATTGATTAACTTAGAACAACAGAGTGTTATTTTTAATAAAACTCGAGAAATTATAGAAGCTCATATAAAATCAGAAATAAATAAAGAATTATTAGAAAAGGGGTGGTTGAAAAATTTATGGGGAGCAAAAAGAAAAATAGCTGGCAATATAGCTTTATTTGGAGGATTAACGCTTGGTTTTTCTACTATTGTAGGAACTGGAGGATCGTCTTTAATAATTGCCGGAGGAAGCGTGGCAATTTTAAAAACCGCTTGTGGTTTTTTCTTCAAAGAACATAAAAATAAAAAAATTGATAAGCAATTTGAAGAAAATAGAAGTGAAATTATTGATAAGAATTTTTTAAGCAGAGAAAATTTAGCGGCAATAATCAGTAATACAATAAGAGAAACAACTTCTAGAAAAGCTCAAGAAAAAATAGAAAACTATCAAAACGCAGAAAGTAAAATAGGAATTGATGGATATAAATCTCTTGAAAATTATAAAGAAGCTTTAAATAATATTAAGGTTGAATTTTATAAAAACGCTTTAAATTGGGTAATTGTTCAAAATGAATATAAAAATTTAAATGAGAATCCAGAAAAAAATAAAGAAGAACAACAAAAAATAGCTTTATTTATTGCTCAGTTTTTAAGTATGCACGAGAAAAATGGAGCCATAGAAAATTGTGAAATTGCTAAATTAAAGGAAAAAGGGAATTCAAAAGTTTTTGAAGCAATTAAAAAGTTTTCCCAATTAAGAGGTGGTGGAATTAAAACAGAAAGCGCAAAAGTTACAATTGGTTATGGAGTGTTAAGCGGAGCTGTTACAATGTGCACATTAGCTGCGTCTCAATTTATTTTTGGTGGCAGAGAAGCAACGGGAGCTTTGTCTGGCGCCGCGTTTGGTTTAAGCATGACGGAAAGAGAAATTTCCAAAGAACAAATTGAATTAATGAAAAAATTAAGCGCAATACTTGATAATGCGGAAAAACAAATTGAAGATATTATAGAAATACCAGATGACAGAATAGCCGATTTAATAAATAAAAGAATTATAGTCCAAACTAGATTGCAAGAAGGAATTTTAGACGCTAATCCAGCCATAAAAAGCAGAGCGGAAAATTTTATTTTTAGAGTAAATGAATTAGAATTTAAACAAAATAAAATTTTTAATGATCTTATTAATAAATTAAAAGATAATTCTGAAAAAATTTTTACCCAAAAAAATAAAGATATAGATGAATTAAAAGAACAAATAAAATTACGAAAGACAAAAAAATGGCTTTATATGATAGGAGGAGCTGCAATTGGCGCAATAATAGGAGGAGGAATTGATTGGTCTCAACATCATAGAATAGAAGAGCAATTAAATAATTTACATATTTCAGATGAAACAGAAGCGGCAATAAAAAACGCATTAAAAGCAAATTCACCTTTGGAAAATTTGGGTAATGTGGCTAGTGTAGATAATTTAGATACTTTAAAAGAATTAAATACCTCATTAAGAGATATCCCAATAGATTGCCGAGATAAAATTATCTTGGGATTGATAGGAATTGATGGAAAATTAAATATAGGAGATATAGATGTTATAAATGGATTAAGAAATGAATTAACCGATTTTACACCCGAAGAACAAGGTAAAATATTAGCTGGATTATCTCAAGATAAAAAATTAAACGCTGATGATATTAATGTAGAAAAATTAGACAAACTAAAAACAATTTTTAATGACTTGGAAATTACTAAAGTAGATCAAGGAAAAATTATTTCAAATAATCCAATTTTATTCCTTAATCATCCAGAAAAATTAACAACTTTAAATAAAAATTTAGATATATTAGGCGTAAATAAAGCTAAATTTGTTTTAAAAATGATTGAGGGTGGTAATACAACCCTTGAAAAGTTAGATGAAAAATTAGCTAATGTAAAATCAGCAACGAATTTTTTTGAAAAAATTAATGGTCAAAATCCTATTTTAGCAGAAGCTTTAATAAAAAAAATAACAGAAGATAATATTATTTCTAATAAAGAGCTTGATTATTTACAAGA
>JAGUXS010000020.1 GCA_020061725.1 Patescibacteria group bacterium
AATATGGAAAAAAATATAAAATTGTTAAAGAAGAAATTGTTACTGCAGAGGATTTTATTACTAAAGAGGATTTTAATAACATTTTAGAAGAGATCAAAAATGAGTTTATTAAAGAATTTAAGAATGAAAAAAATCAAAAATTTGGAGAATTCAAAACTCTACAAGATTTTATTGAAGCTATTATTAAAAATTTACAAAAAAATTATAAAGAAGAAAAAGAAAAATATAAAATAATAGAAGAAGAAATTAAAAAAACACATAAAATAACTGATGAACAATGGGGAAAGACAGAAAAGTCTTCAAAATTGAATTATCTAAAAATTAAAATTAAGAATAAAATAAAAGAAGAAATAGAAATATTGAAAAAATTATCGCCGAAAAAAATAGGAGATCAATTTGAAGTTGTTTTAGAAAAAAATCTTAAAGAAGGAGCTAAAGATATATATCCTTTTAAGGTTACCGCAAGTGACGGGAAAATTATTTTAATAAAAGGAAAAGGAGGAAATGGAGAAAAAGTAAATATTAAAATTATAAAAGCAAATCCTGAAAAAAATTTTTATAAAGCGAAAATTGTTGAAAAAGAAGAAATAAAAAGAGAAATAGAAAAAAAAGAAAAAGGTGATGAAGGTGATAAAGATGATGAAGAGAAAGCGCTAGAAGAAATAATAAAAGAAGATTTTAAAAAAGAAATAATAATAACAAAAGAAACAACATTAGAGGAATTAGAACAGTTAGCGCAAACAGTATTAGATAAATTAAAAGAGTTGAAAGATATACTCTTGTCTGAATCAGAAAAATTAGTTAAAGATAAGGAAATATTTGAATTTGTGGATGAATTAGCTGATGAATTAGCTAAAGAAGATAAAATAGGGAAAGAAAAAATTGATGAAATTAATAAAATAAAAGAGAAGATAGAAAAATTAATAATAAAACTGTTTGGATATTTTTGTTTATTGGAAATGAAAAAGAAGAAAGAATTTTAATTTAATTTTTAATATCCATTTTTAAAATGGAAAAAGGAGAAAAATATGTTTGATCAAACTATTTTAAAACAAAACATTATTAAAGTTTTGGGATTGGAAGATTTACCAGAAAAAAGAAAGCTTGCTTTAATAGAAAAAATGACAGAAATAATTCAAAAAAGATTGCTTATTAGAATTACAGAAGAATTAAAAGAAGAAGATAAAGATGAATTTATAAAAATTTCAGAAACAAAAGACGAAAAAGCTTTAAGTGATTTTTTACAAACTAAAATTCCTAATTTAGATAAAATTATTTTAGAAGAAATTATTAAATTTAAACAAGAATTAATAAAAAATAAATAAAATTTTAGAAAAAAATTATTATTAATTTTATTTAATTTAATTATAAAATTTTATGGCAGAAGGAAACTCAAAACAACTCGACGCCACAACAACAACAAAAAAAGAAGAAATAGAAGAAATAAAAGAAATAGAAGAAGAATTATCTGTTGATACAATAAAAACAGATTTTTTGGATTATTTTAAAAATTATCTTTTTTTAATAGAAAAAGAATTAGGATTAAAATACGAATTAACTCAAGATAAAATAAAAAAAATATTAGATGAATATATTGAGAAGAAAAATATAGTACAACAAATAAATAACGCGGAAAAAATAATTTTAACTCAAGAACAAAAAAATGAAATTATAATTTCAATTTTAAATCCCACAGAAGAACCGAAAGAACCAGAGACAGAAACAAAATCCGAATTAATATCTTCTCGAGATTTAGACTTTTTAAATTTAGAAAATGCTCGAAATGCTTTAATTAAAGCAGAGGCAGAATTAGAACATGGAAAAAAAGTTACTGAAGATATTTTAATACAAGAAACAAATGAGAAAAAATTTAAGTATGGTAGAAAAATAGATAAAAAAACAGCAGAAGAAAATTATAAACAAGCTCTAAAAAACTATCAAAAAGTTAGAGAAGAATATGTTAAAACTATAGAAGGAATATTAGAAGAAAAAAGCGTTTTAGCCGATGAGAGGATAAAAAATTTATATAAAGAGAAAAAAAATATAATTTATAAAGCATGGAAGTGGATGGGAGATCAAAATTTAGGAGCAATACCGGGAATAAATAAATTCATAGAAAAATGGCAGCCAGAAAAAGGTTTAGGAAAATTTTTTAAAGGAGCGGTTAAATTTGGAACAAAATTTCTTTCTCTTAGAACCGGTCTAAGTTTATCTTTATTGGGAGTTGGTATTTGGGGAGGGGTTGGCACGGCAACAGGAATAGGACTTTTGGCAGGCAGAAGAGCATTGGGTGGACTTGGAACTAGTTTTGGTACTTATGGTCTTTTAAAAACAATTCAAGAGGGTTGGGCTACTACAAAACGGCATTTTGATTTAAAATTTTGGAAATCAATGTCACCTTTAACGAAGCAAGAAATAGATAGTTTAAGTTTGGAAGATATAGAAAAAAAAATGGCCTATCTTGAAATTCACGCCCCTTTAAATGGGAAAAAAGTTTCAGATAATGCAATTTATAAACAATTACAAGAAAGATACGAAATTCTCTATAAAGAAAATGCTGAAAAAAATGCTGATAATTTAGAAAATTTATTAAAAACAATGAGCATAGAATCAGATGAAAAATTAAATCAAATAAAACGAAAATCTAAAAGAAATGAAAAAATTATAAAAATTATTTCTGTTCTTACGGGTATTATAACAACATCTGGAGTTATTAATAAAGCCCTTTTTGGTAAATGGGGTTGGGAAGAAATTATTACCGCTAATGAAACAAAAGAAGGTTTAAAAAATTTAGGATTTATAGGCAAAGAAGAAGTTGAGAAAATATTAAAAGACAATCCAAATTTAATTAAAAATCCAACTATTATTCAAAATTTAGAAACCTATTTAAATAAATTAAATATTACAGATGATGCAGATCAGAAAAAAATTATTTTAAGCAATCCAAACTTATTCTTTTTTTCCCATCCAGAAAGATTAGCAACTTTAAAAGAAGATTTAGATATATTAGGCATAACCAATAAACCTGAATTTGTTTTAAAAATGGCTGAGGATGGCAAGACAACTGTTACAGAATTAGATAATGTAACATTAGCAAAAGATTATTTTTTAAAAATTAATGGTCAAAATCCTATTTTAGCAGAAGCTTTAATAAAAAAAATAACAGAAGATAATATTATTTCTAATAAAGAGCTTGATTATTTACAAGA
>JAGUXS010000073.1 GCA_020061725.1 Patescibacteria group bacterium
TTGTCCGAGCGTTTTTATGAAGTTTTAATCTCATACCTCAATTATACTCTGACAACGTAGCGTTAGTCAACAATTATAATCTCCTCGGGAGGAATCGAACCTCCATCCGCGCGTTAGGAGTGCGCAGTTCTATCCATTGAACTACAAGGAGACGAGTAAAATTTTAAGAAAAATTTTTGCATAAGTTTTTAATGATCCATTTTTAAATAAATTATTAATTAATTTATTAATGGTTAGATGTCATATGAAATAAGGTAGTTTTTCTTTTGACTTTTGATTAATTTTAAATTTTAATTTTGTTAATTTAATTGTTTTATTGTTTTTGTATTCATAATTTTATTATGAATTGCCTAAATTAGCAAATATATATATATCATTTATATATAATTTATTTTCTTTTTTAAATTTTTTATGCTATTATCTAGTTGTGATAGAAAAATATATTAAAATTTTTTTGCCTTAAGATTCTGTTTCATATAATAATTTTTATGAAAATTAATTTTAATTTATTGTTTTGATTTTTTGCATTCTTATGTCGTCTGATAATATTTTAAATTTTCAAAAGCTTTTAGAAAAAGTAGGGTTAAAACAAAATATGGCTGTTGGCGATTTAGGTTGCGGGGGAAGCGGTTATTTTGTTGTCCAAGCGGCTAAAATGGTTGGAAAAGACGGGATTATTTACGCAGTTGATATTTTAAAACCAGTCTTAAAGAGTATTGAAAGCAAGGCTCGTTTAGAAAAATTGTATAATATAAAAACAATTTGGTCTAATTTAGAAATTTATAAAGCGACGAAAATAAAAGATGAAGAGCTTAATGTTATTTTATTAACCAACATTATTCATCAAGTAAAAGATCCATCGGATGTGTTTAGAGAGGCAATAAGAATGTTAAAAAGAGATGGGAAAATATTAGTTATAGAATGGGAAGAAACTTGCGTCCTTTTTGGCCCTAAGGCAGAACATAGAATTTCAAAGAAAAAAATAAAAGAAATAGCCGAGCGAAATAACCTTAAAGAAGAAGAAGAATTTAAAGCTGGGAATTATCATTATGGGATTATTTTCAAGAAAAAATAACGCTATTACTTCAAAAAGAAAAATAGGAGATTATGGAGAAGAAATAGCTAAAAATTTTTTTAAAAAACAAGGATATAAAATTGTTAAACAAAATTTTACAAACAGAATGGGAGAAATAGATTTAATTATAAAAGAAAAAGATCAAATTGTTTTTGTTGAAGTTAAAACAAGAACGAATCAAAATTTTGGTTATCCCGAAGAGGCAATAGATTTTCGAAAACAAAATAAAATAATTAGAACCGCTTTAAATTATTTATTTGAGAAAAAAATAGTTTCTGAAAATTATCGTTTTGATGTAATTAGTATTGAGATGAATCAGTCCACTCAAAAAGTAAAAATAAAACACATTAAAAACGCATTTTAATTTTTAATTTTAATTCTACATTTTTAATTTATTATTCTTAATTTATTTTATGTCTTCACCAATTTTAATTGCCATTAAACAAATTTGCGATGAAAAAAATATTTCTATTAAAAAAGTTATAGAAGCTATTGAAATAGCCTTAGCCGCCGCTTTTAGAAAAGATTTTGGAAAACCCGGACAAAATATTAAAGTTGATTTTGACACTAACACCGGAAATATTAAAGTTTTTGATATTAAAACAGTTGTTGACGCTTGCGAATTTGAAGAAATTGAGGAATTAGAAGAAAAAAAAATAGAAACAGAACAAACAAAAGAAGAATTGAAAAAGAAAAAATTTAATTCTAGAACAGACATTGTTTTAGAAGATGCTAAGAAAATAAAAAAAGACGTCAAGATTGGAGATGAAATTAAAACAGAATTAGAAATTTCTCATGATTTTGGCCGAATAGCCGCTCAAACAGCTAAACAAGTAATAATTCAAAATTTAAGAGAAATGGAAAGAGAGTCTTTATATGATGAATATAAAGATAAAGAAGGAAAAGTTCTTGTTGGAGTTGTTCAACGTTTTGAAGGAAGAAATATAATAATTGATTTAGGGCATGCAATTGGTTTATTATTTCCTGAAGAACAAATTCCTTTTGAAAGATACAATATTGGGCAACGAGTAAAAGTTTTTATTTTGAGTGTTGAAAAAGAAACTAAAGGACCAAAAATTATTGTTTCTCGAATTCATAAAGAATTAATTAGGCAATTATTTATTTTAGAAGTTCCGGAAATTTCAGCCGATATAGTAGAAATTAAAGCGATTGCTCGCGAAGCGGGGACTCGTTCAAAAGTGGCTGTTTTTGCCAACGAAAAAAACATTGATCCAGTTGGTTCTTGTATTGGACAAAGAGGGGTAAGAATTCAAACAATTATTTCTGAATTAGGTGGAGAAAAAATTGATGTTATTGAATATAGCGAAGATATTTCTAAATTTATTTCTAATGCTTTATCTCCTGCTAAAATTATAGAAATAAAAATAGACAAAAAAAACAAAAAAGCCACCGCTATTACAAAAGAAGATCAATTATCTTTGGCTATTGGTAAAAGTGGACAAAACGTAAGATTAGCCGCTAAATTAACCGGTTGGAAAATTGATATTATCGTTGAACAACCAAAAGAAAAACAAAAAGAACCTGAAGAAGAAAAACAAGAAAAAAAATAAAAGAAAGGCCAAAAATAAAATAATAAAATTTTGAAAATTGGCGGTGCTTTTTGGTTAAAATTTAAACATTTTTAACAAAATCCGGATTGTGAACTTTGATGCTCCACTTCGTCGTCACTCGCTAATGCTTGTTGTCCCACAAAAAAGCTTTTTCTACATTTTTTAATTTGCGCGAACCCGATTTTCTAAAAAGTGTTTTATCGGCTTATGCTTTGGCAAAAAA
>JAGUXS010000012.1 GCA_020061725.1 Patescibacteria group bacterium
AATACAAGATTAAAATCTTTAAACTATAAAACACCCTCTCAATACTTAAAAGAGGAAAAGGATATTGTTATACAACGTATCGTTATCTAACAAGATTACATTTCCAGTTAAAAAAGGCGATTTTTGGAAAACTATTGGAAAAGATGTTTCAGCTGCTTATATTTGGTGGATTCCCTTAGGACAATAGGAGAGTGACATTATATAATACTTTAATATTAAAATTGTTGACTAACGCCTACGTTAGGTGGTAGCATTCTTATGTAATGTAAGTTTCATATGTTAAGATTATATATTCAACAATATACACCTTAACGTAGCGTTAGTCAACATATACCACATCTAAATTTAAATTTAACAACCTCTCCAATTTTAGGGGCTCATGTCTTAATTTCTAACATTTCTCTTGTAAATTCAGCTATTGTTAAATCTTTTTTTAACAATTTTAATTAAATTCAAAATTTAGAATTTTGAATTTAATTAAAATCCCTTGCCTTTTAAATTTTCTAAAAAATAATTTAAAAATAAAAAAGCAAGAAAATATAAAAACATGGAAACATAAAAAAAGGTTGTAAAATTTTTAAATTGTGATAAACTAAAAACATTAAAAAATTTTCCTAAATTTTGCTTATTTTTTATGAATCTAATTCCAACAGTTATTGAAAAATCCAATTACGGAGAAAGAGCTTATGATATTTATTCTCGACTTCTTAAAGAAAGAATAATTTTTTTAGGCGACGCCATTGATGACGACGCGGCTAATATTATTATTGCCCAACTTTTATTTTTAGAAAGTGAAAATAAAGACAAAGAAATTAAATTATATATTAATACTCCGGGCGGTTCGGTTACAGCCGGAATGGCAATTTATGACACAATACAATATATTAAATGCGATGTTTCCACAATTTGCGTTGGCTTAGCCGCAAGTATGGGGGCTGTTTTATTAGCCGCTGGAACCAAAGGAAAACGTTTTGCTTTGCCTAATTCTGAAATTTTAATTCATCAAGTTATAGGTGAAGCAGAAGGACAAGCAATTGACATAAAAATTAAAGCGGAGCATATTTTAAAGATTAAAGATCGTTTAGATAAAATTTTAAGCAAACACACTGGACAATCTTTGGAAAAAATTAATCAAGACACGGATAGAGATTACTATATGTCAGCCGAAGAAGCGAAAATTTATGGAATTGTTGATAAAATTATAAAAAAATAATAAAACAAAAAATTTCAAGTACCAATTTTAACTTATAAAACCAATGAATCAATTTAATAAACTAATAAATTATTCATTATTTTTTTTTATATTAATTTTATGTATTTAACTCAAAATTTTTATGACAATAAATTTATTAACATGGATTTTTTTATCTATTGGACTTTTATTAGGTTTGGCAGCCGGTTATTTTCTTAGAAAAATTATTAAAGCTAAGCAAATAAATTCAGCGGAAATTAAAGCGGAGAATTTAATAACAACCACTAAAACAAAACAAAAAGAATTATTGCTTCAAGCAAAAGACAGGGCGATAAAAATTATTGAAGACGCTCAATTAGAAGAAGAAGAAAGAAGAAAAGAAATGGATCATCTACAAAAAAGATTAGAAAAAAGAGAGGGTTTGTTTGATCAAAAATTATTAGGATTAGAAGATAAATATCAAAAAATTCAAAAAAAAACGGCTCATTTAGAAAAATTAAAAGAAGAAATAAATAAAATAAAAGAAGAACAATTAAACAAATTAGAAAAAATTTCAAATCTTACTTTAGATCAAGCCAAAGACGCCCTATTAAAAATGGTGGAAAAAAATATTAAAGACGATTTATTTCAAAAAATGAAAAGAACAGAAGAAGAAGGAATGGAAGAAATAAAAGAAAAAGCCAAAAAAGTTTTAACTTCAGTTATTGAACGTTGCGCTTCTTCTCATGCAGCCGAAATAACTACGACCATTGTTAATGTGCCAAACGAAGAAATGAAAGGAAGAATTATTGGAAAAGAAGGAAGAAACATCAGGGTTTTAGAACAATTATTAGGCGTGGAATTGATTATTGATGATACCCCAAATATTATATTAATTTCAGGATTTAGTCCAATTCGTCGAAACTTGGCAAAAAAAGTTTTAGAAAAATTAATTTTAGACGGACGAATTCAACCGGCTAGAATTGAAGAAACTGTTGAACAAATTAAAGAGGAATTAGCCAGTGAAATTAAAAAGGCTGGGGAAAACGCGACATATGAAGTTGGAGTGGCAGGATTAGATCCCAAATTAATTCAAATTATAGGCCGTTTAAAATATAGAACGAGTTATGGACAAAATGTTTTGGTTCATTCTATTGAAGTGGCGCATCTTTCTTCTTTATTAGCTTCTGAATTAGGAGCAAATATTTCAATAGCTAAAAAGGGGGGATTTTTACACGATATTGGTAAAGCGGTGGATCAAGAAGTTCAAGGGACTCATCCGGAAATTGGAAAAGAATTAGCTCAAAAATTTAATTTGCCAGAAGAAATTCTGACAATCATTAGCGCTCATCACGAAGATCATCCGCCAACATTAGAAACGATAATTGTTAAAGTAGCAGATGCTATCTCTGGCGCTCGACCAGGAGCGAGAAAAGATACTTTGGAAAATTATACTCAAAGATTAGAAGATTTAGAAGCAGTCGCTAAATCTTTTGAAGGGATAGAAAAAGCATACGCTATTCAAGCTGGCCGAGAAATTCGAATTTTCGTCACTCCAGACAAAATAGACGATTGGCAAGCGGCTAAATTAGCCAAAAACATCGCAACAAAAATTCAAGACGAATTAAAATATCCCGGAGAAATTAAAGTAACAGTCATTAGAGAAACAAGAATAGTAGAATACGCAAAATAAAACTTTAAAATGTTAAAACAAATTAACCTAACTAAACTTTGGCAAATTTTATTAATTTCTCTTAAATAGTTTTTTAAATAAAAAAAATTTTATAGTATTGTTTGGAAATTTTTACTAAAGTTTAATTTTAACTTATATTTGATAAAAATTTACAAAATAGTTATATTTTCTATAATTTAAATTTAATTAAAAAATATTTATTGTTTCTATGTTTAAAATATTATTCATCGGGGATATTGTTGGGAAGATTGGCCGAGCTGGAGCGAAAAACCTCTTGCCAAAATTAAAAAAAAGTCTTAAAATTGATTTAGTTATAACTAATGTTGAAAACTTAGCTCATGGCAAAGGTGTAACAGAGAAAACCTTAAACGAAATAAAAGAAGCTGGGATAGATATTTTTACTTCTGGAAATCATATTTGGAAAAAAAGAAAAGAAGTGGAAGAAATTTTTAAAAAACAAAACTTTTTTCTTTTAAGACCGGCTAATTATCCGCCAAATGTTTCAGGAATAGGCGAAAAAATTTTTATAACAAATAATAAAGAAAAAATTTTGATTATTAATTTAATTGGTCGAGTGTTTTTTAAAGAGGATTTTGATTGTCCATTTAGAGCAATTGACAAGATTTTAAAAAAATATAAAAAGGAAAAATTAAACGCTATTATTATTGATTTTCACGCAGAAGCGACTTCTGAAACAAAAGCCTTTGGTTTTTATGTTGATGGCAGAGTTTCGGCTATTTTAGGAACGCATTCTCATATTCCAACAGCTGACGCTAAAATCTTGCCAAATAAAACAGCCTACGTTACAGACACAGGAATGATTGGAGCTGAAAATTCCGTTATTGGCGTAGAAAA
>JAGUXS010000071.1 GCA_020061725.1 Patescibacteria group bacterium
ATTAAAAACAATATATTGAGAAAATATCTTTTTAATAGTATATTTGAAATGAAAGAAAAAGTTATTAATTTTGTGAATGAATATAATTTTGAAAAAAGACTAAAATCTTTAAATTACAAAACACCAGAATAATTTTTAAAGGAGAAAATAGAAGTTAATAATATCATACAACGTATCGTTATCTAACAGATAATAAAAAAAATTGAAGATAAAATAATAACCAAATTTTTTTATCCTTTTCTTTTTTTAAAAGCCAAAGTATTGATAATAAAATAATTAGAAAAAATATAAGTAAATAAAAAGACAGTTTATTGATTTCTGTATAATTGAATAGCGGAAAAATAATTAAATTTTTATATAAAATTTGCAATGGCCATTTTAATAAAATTAAAAGTGGTAAAAAAGAAAAAATAAAAAAATAAAAATTTAATTTTAACAGTTGATATTTTTTTTCTTTAAAAAATAAAATTAATAAAAAAGATGTTAAAGAAAATAACAAAACAATTCCCTTTTGCTGCAAAAATAGAATCGATAGTCCCGTTAATAATCCGCTAATTATAAAAGGGTTAGCAGAATAATTAGAAAGACCTTTGAGAAAAAAATATATTGCCCAAATAATAAAAAGTATATTAAACGTATTATGATTGATAATTGGCCAGTAAATAGAGGAAATAATAAAAATAAAAGGAAAAAAATAATTAAATTTATTTTTTGATATTTTCTGACTGATTTTATATATTCCGATTGCGCTTAAAAAAACAATAATAATAGCAAAAAATTTAGCCACAAAATAATGCACGCCAAAAATTTTCCAAAACCAAAAAACTAAATAAAAACTTGCAGGTGGAATAAATTCAAAAAAATCAATATATAATTCTTTGTTATTTATTAAATTCCACGCCCCGTTTAAAGTAATTCCTTCATCGCTATTAAGAGGATGATTGCTATGAAAAAATAATAAAATTAAGAATAAACTAAACCACCACAAATTTTCAATTTTAAATATTTTATTTTTTAACATAAATAGCGCTTAGTTTGTCTATATAAATTTTTTTGATTTAAATTTCCACCTTTAACGCAATTTCTTAATTTCATCATTTAAAAACATTAAAGTTTCTTGTTTTAAAATTTTCTCTTCATTATAAATTGGCAAACAAAATTCTATAAACATAAATTATTTTTTAGTAAAAATAGAACTTTTAAATATTGTTTTTTTGGTTAACATATATTGCAAAGCGGTTTTTAAAACGCCAAATCCATATTTTAAACTTTGTAAAAAACTAATTGAAGAAGAATCATCTTCATATCTAGTTGGACAACTAATTTCCCCTACCCTAAAGTTTAAAAATAAAATTTGTAAAAGTATTTGATTGTCAAAAATAAAATTATTTGAATTTTTTTCTAAGGATAAACTTTGCAAAACCTTTTTAGAAAAAGCTCTATAGCCAGTATGATATTCAGAAATTTTTTCATTAATTATTAAATTTTCTATAAAAGTTAAAATTCGATTAAAAATATATTTATAAATTGGCATTCCATTTTTTATAGTATTACCTCCTAAAATTCTAGAAGCAATTACAACATCATAAACATTTTCAACAATTAAAGAGCTCATAGCTGTAATTAAACGAGGATCGTATTGATAATCAGGATGAAGCATAATTACAATATCAGCCCCTAAATCAAGAGCTTTTTTATAACAAGTTTTTTGATTGCCGCCATATCCTTTATTTTTTTTATGAATAAAAACTTTAATTCCTAATTGTTTAGCTTTTATTATTGTTTGATCTGAACTTTTATCATCAACTAGAATTATATCATCAACAACATTAAGAGGTATTTGTTTATATGTTTTTTTTAAAGTTTTTTCAGCATTATAAGCCGGCATTACCACAATAATTTTTTTATTATTTAACATAATTTATATGAATAAAGTAAAAAATAAATATAAATTAAATAAAGAAGATAATATTATTAATATTTTTAAATTTTTAGATAAAAGTTTATATTTATTTCTATAATTTATTATAAATAATAAAAATAAAAATGGGAAAAAATCTAAAGCATATCTATAGCCAAATTGACGAAAACCTATACCATAATATAAAAATATTGGCACAGCTATAAATATAGCGGTTATTAATAAAAAATAAGAAATTTTATCTTTAAATTTTAAAAAGAATAAATAAATCAAATAAGGAGAAGTTAAAAAAATACTCATTCCCCAATAATTAGCCTTAATAAATGGAAATTTAAAAACTCGAGATAAGTTATCTATAAAAATAGGAAGCGGCATACTAAAAATAGAATAATAAATATTTCCTGCTAAATGTTTTAAATTTAAAAGCCCATAATCTCTATTTGTTTTTAATATATTATTTTGTAATATTTGTAATTTATATCCTTGTTCTAAAAAATTATTAAAACGCAAATAATTATAAAAAAATAAAAGACCGGCGATTAAGATAAAAGGAAATAAAAGCAAAAAAAGATTTTTGATTTTATCTTTTATATCTTTTCTATTTAGAAATATTTCTAATATAAAAAATAATAATCCCAATCCTGCTGTATTTCTAGTTAAAAATATTAGACCAAAAATAATACCAATTAAAAAATAACGTTTTTTATTAAAATATTCCAAAAAAGCTAAAAGTATTAAAAAAACTACAATTACATGAGCAAAATACCAACTACCGCTAATTAATGCTACTCCTAAAAACATTGAAGAAAATAAAAAAGCTGAAGCTAAATACAATGAATCTGATTTGGAAAAATTTATTTTTTTATTAATTTTAAATAAAATTAATAAAATCAATAAAATTAAAAAAAATTGCAAATATCCTTGATAAAAAAATAAATTAAGAAATTTAAAAATAAAAACAAAAGGCATTAAAATAATTGCTGGCAACGGACCCAATGGCCAATAGTATTTATTATTATAAAGAACCATATCATTATCTGTGCCAATTTTTAAAATATCATTTTCTAAAAAATAAAATTTTCCATTCAAAAAAGAATTAGCTAAATAAGAAAAATGTTGAGACGGATTGATATAAAAATTATATAAAAAAATAAAAGAAAAAAAGACAATAATTAAAAATAACAAAGGTATATCTCTTTGAAAGATTAAAAATAAATTTTTTATATTTTTTAGTAATATTTTATTTTTTAACATAAATAGCGCTTAGTTTGTCTTTATAAATTTTTTCCCATTCTTTGGAATTATTTAAATAATCCCTTAAATGATTTTTGTTTATGTTTTTGTTAATTTCGTCTTCGTTAAAGCCGAGAAAATATTCTTCAAACCAATTAAATTTATATTTTTTTTCTTTAATGTCTAATAGAACCAATTTAATATCGTATTCGTTTAATTTTTTTTCTATTTTTTCTTTGTCAAAAAATTCATAATCTTCTTCTAAAAAAGTGTGTTTGGCAAATGGATATTGCGGCAAACGACCATCAATAAAAAGTTTTCTTTCTGGTATAGTCCAAATCATATACCCTCCCCAACCATAAGGATTAAAAAATTTTAAATTATTATATTGAGGATTGTTCTTTAAAAAAACCACAGCTTTTTGAGGATAACTATCATTAAAAGATAAAAATGGATCAGATGTAAAATTTATTTTAATTAATTGGTTAAAAATAATTAGCAAAAAGCCAATAATTAAATATGATTTTACTAAAAATAATTGTTTAGGAAATTTTTTAAATATTTCTTTAAAATCAAATGAATCAACAAAAAATGTTATTAACATTGGAAAAGAAATAATAAATAATAAAGGAAAATGTCTTTTTGATTTAAAGGCTAAAAAAATAAAAAATAATGAAATTAACAAATCCCATAGGATTATTTTTTTTTCTTTTTTTATAGCATCAACAATTGATAATACAATAACTATTGCGACAAAAGCGGTGTATAATAATTGCCAATAAAGAATTGGAAAAGAAAAAAACGGCAACCATTCTTGTATGTGTGTCTGATAAAAAGCGTTTTTATAATCAAATAAAAATTCATAAAGTTTAAATCCATAGGGAGTGAAAAAGGTAATTAAAGTACTAAAAAAAGCAAAATAAAAAAAAGTTAATTGTGAATTGTCGCGAATTTGAATTAGACGTGATTTGGATTTTAATTTGTCAATTACTGTTTCAATCAATTTAATTACTATCCAAAAAAATATTATAAAAATTCCGATTAAAAATCCAGCGTGAAGGCAAGCCCAAAAATAAAAAAGAGGCAGTAGCCAAAATAATATTTTTGTTTTTTTGTGTTTTTCATAGTGATAAACAATAATCAATAAAAGTAATAAATTTAACACAGTAATTTCTTGCATTCTAACTCCTAAATGTGGAATCATTGCCAATACTCCTATGGTTTGAAAAAACAGAATAAAAAATAAACCTTTTCCTTCTTTGAGAAAATATTTTTGAATGAATAAATTTAAAAGAATTAAAGTTAATAATATAATTAAAGCAAAAAAAATATTAACAGCCAAATAGCCAAAATTTTTATACAACAAGAAAGTAATGACATTTATTAACCATTCGTGATCAACCCATTTTTTGCCTTCTAATGTCCAGTTATAATATTCATAAGTTGGTACCGCTTTTTCATTAATAATTTGCTCGCCAACTTTTAAATGCCAGCCTAAATCAGGATCTAAATAACCATAAGAATGAGCTAATAAATAACAAAAGACAAGAGTATAAAATAATATCTGAATAATTTTTTGAAAATTAATTTTTTTCATAGTAATATTATTTTCATAGTATTATTTAATATTATTATAACTTTTTTTTAAAAAAATATAAAAGACGTTAAGTAAGTTGAATCCGTTATTTAATGAAAAAATTGAACTTTTTTATTTTTTTAATTTATAATTTTGCGTTTATAATTTAAAATTTATTTCTGGTGGGGTGGCTGAGTTTGGTTGAAAGCGCCGTGCTCGAAACGCGGTATGTTTGAAAGAACATCGTGAGTTCAAATCTCACCCCCACCGCCAGTTTGGTCGTTCCGCTTTTTTGGCTTTTTTCGCCTCGCCACGGCTTCGCCGGGGTTCGGCTCTTTGAACGAGATTCCAAGGATTTTTAAAATCAAAAGCAAGCTTTTGATTTTCTAAAACAAAGTTCGAACCGCATTTTTGAAGAAAATCTTTCAGATTTTCTAAATTTCCGCTTTTTGCCAAAATTCCCGTATATTTTAGCTCTTTCAGAAACTCGATGGCAGGTTCGAACCAATTATTCCTCTTTTGCTCAAAAGAGGCTTTTTTATCTTTCAAGGCCTGCTTTTCTTCAATGAGATTATTCTTAATTTTTTGATATTCTACCAACGTCAAAGCGTTTTCTAGATAGGCAGAAGTTAGCCGTTCTAACTTTTCATCAATCGTTATTATTTCTTTTTCCATCTTTTGAGCAAAAGAGGCTGATGATTGATTAGTTTCCTCTTTTTCTTTTTTTAATTCGGCAACCATTTTCTTTACCCAATCATCAGGCAAAGAAACTTTTTGAATATGTTGGCTGATTTGCTGGGCCAATTCTTCTTCCCGAATATATTTTTGAGAGCATTTTGTTTTTCTTTTGGTGCAGTGATAGTAATTGTGCTCTTTTTGTGTTTCAGCTGTAATCAAGCAACCGCACTCGCCGCAATGAATAAATCCCCGAAAAACAAAATACTTTAGTTTCTTTCTGTTGGGCCGGCTTTTGCTTTTCATTACTTCTTGGACTTTATCAAAAAGTTTCTTTGTGATAATTGGTTCGTGTTTGCCTTCATACAGTTCTTCTTTGTAGCGAATCACGCCATAATAAAATGGGTTTTTGAGAAGGTATTGATAATTTGAAATACTCAATTTTTTATGCTTTCTGCCAATCAATCTTAAATCATTGATAGTTTTACAGAGCTCACGCAGAGAATATTTGCCGGTTGCGTAGAGTTCAAATGTTTTTTTGATAAGTGACACTTTCTTTTTATCAATGATAATACTTTTTGTGTTTTTATCATTCAAATATCCAAGCGGAGCCATTTGGGGCCAAAGTCCATTTTTAAGTTTTTGCCTTATACCTCGTTTAATATTCTCTGAAAGATTGTCCACATAATATTTTGATTGGCCAAAAGCAATCTGAAGCATAAACTTACCCTGTGGCGTATTTTCAAACCAAAAAGTCGGGAATTTTAGCGATTTAATTTTTCCAGTGTCTACAAGATAAATTATTTTGCCACCGTCAACAGAATTTCTTGCTAATCTATCAGGATGCCAAGCTAAAATTCCTTCGGCCTTACCTTTCTCTATATCAGCTATCATTTCATTAAAAACAGACCTGCCGGGTTCTTTAGCAGTTTGTTTTTCAACAAAGATTTTTACAATCTCAAAATTTTCTTTCTTTGCAAGCTCTTTAAGTTCAGCTATTTGGTCCTCAATACTCCGAACTTGCCGGTCTTCAGTATCAGTTGATTTACGGGTATAGATAAAAAACTTTTTAGTTTGACTATTCGGTAAGGTGTCAATACATTTTGTGATTTTTCCTTCTCATAAAGCAACTGAAGGGGCCTAAAGTAATCTTCCAAAATCAGGCAAGGGAAATTACA
>JAGUXS010000027.1 GCA_020061725.1 Patescibacteria group bacterium
AATCAAAATACAAGATTGAAAAAATTAAACTATAAAACACCAGCAAAATATCTAAAAGAGAGAAAAGGGTATTACATTACAACGTATCGTTATCTAACACATATTTTTTTCATAGAAGATTTTTATGTGGTGCGGAGTAAAAAATATTCAAACAAATATTCCCCTTGCTTCTTATACAACTTTTAAAATTGGCGGACCGGCAAAATATTTTTATTGTGCTAAAAATATAAAAAATTTAATTAAAGTAATAAAAATAGCCAGAAGAAAAAAAATTCTTTTTTTTATTTTAGGTTGTGGTTCTAATATTTTAGTGTCAGATGAAGGATTTAATGGATTGGTAATTAAAAATGAGATTTTAGAAACAAAAATAGTTAAAACTTTAAAACAAAATATTAATTTTCAACAAAAATTAGACGCTCGTTATTTTCCAGCTCATCCAGATAAATATTTACAATTTTCCGATTTAGATTATCAAACTGAACCTTTTGATACTGAAGTTGAAGTTTCTGCGGGAATGCCGTTACAAAGTTTTATTCAATGGACGTTTAAAAATAAATTAACTGGTCTTCAATGGTTTGCTGGAATTCCCGGAAGTATTGGCGGAGCGATTATTTGTAATATTCACGGGGGCGCAAAATTATTTTCTGATTATATTAGCGAAATTGTTGTTTTAGATAAAAATAATCGCATAAAAAAAATTAAAAAAAAGGACGTTAAATTTGCCTATGATTTTAGTGGTTTAAAAAAAGAGGAATTAATAATTTTAAAAGTAAAAATTTTTCTTTCTCATGGCGATATAAAACGCGCTAAATCTGTCTATCAAGAATGGTTTAAAAGAAAGTTAAAAATTCAACTGCAAATAAATTGCCCTGGATCTATTTTTAAAAATTTTTCTTTAAAAATTACAAGAAAAATTGGTGTTCCAACTTCATCGGCCGGTTGGTTTATTGATCAATGCGAACTTAAAGGAAAGAAGATTGGAGGGGCGATGGTTTCAAAAAATCACGCTAATTTTATTATTAACACCGGACACGGTAAAGCAAAAGATGTGATAATGTTAATCAGTTTAATTAAACAGAAAGTCAGAGATAAATTTAATATTCAACTTCAAGAAGAAATTCAATATATTGGATTTTAAAATTATTTTCCACAGAATATTTTGACAATTTTTATTATATAAAATACAATAATTAAAAATGTAAAGATATAGTTTAGAATTAAAATTATTTTTTTTAAATTTATCCTTTTAGTTAGTTTAAATTAATTTTAAATTTTTGTATTGTCATTTTGCATTTTGATTTTTACATTTTTATTTTTTAGTTAGTTTTGTTAATTTAAAGTAGGTGAAGTAGAATTTATTTTATCGCCTTCTTTTTTTATAAATTTTAAAAATGATTCAAAATAATAATCAAAATACTAATAATATTAATATTCAAAAAAATTCAAAAGATTTTTTGGAAATGCAAGGAGAGGTTATTGAGCTTTTACCGGCTACAAGTTTTAAAGTAAGATTAGAAAATGGGCATGAAATTTTGGCGCATCTTTCGGGAAAAATGCGTTTGCATAAAATTCGCATTTTGCCCGGAGATCAAGTAAAAGTAGAAATAAGTCCGTATGATTTATCAAAAGGAAGAATTATTTTTCGATCTTAAGTGGATATATAATTTAATTTTTAACTAAAATTTTATAGATAATGTGAACATTAACGAAAAAATAACTAAAGCGTTGTCTAAAATAGACTTAAATTGATAAATTATATTTAATTTATTTTTTTGTATTATGTGTTTTACATTTTGATTTTTAATTTTTATTTTATGAAAGTGCGCACCTCGGTTAAAAAAATATGTAAAGAATGTCAAATAATTCGTCGTGGAAAACGGATTGTCGGTATTTGTAAAAAAAGCGCTAAACATAAACAGAGACAAGGATAAACGTTTTGCTAAAATAAAAATAAAAATTAAAATTGAAAATTTTTATACACATCACAAGGTTATTTTTATTTTTGCATTGTCGTTTTATATTTTGATTTTTTACACTTTTAATTTATTATTTTATGGCTCGAATAGCGGGTATAAATTTACCAAAAGATAAAAGAATAGAAATAGGCTTAACCTATATTTTTGGCATTGGACATTCTTTGTCTAATAAAATTTTAGCTCAAACTAAAATTAATCCAAATACAAAGTGTAAAGATTTAAATGAAGAAGATGTAAATATTTTAAAAAATATTATTGAAAAATTAAAAGTGGAAGGGGATTTAAAAAGAGAGATTTTGGTTAATATTAAAAGATTAAAAGAAATTAATTGTTATCGCGGAACTCGCCATAATAAAAATTTACCAGTTCGGGGACAAAGAACAAAAACTAATTCTAGAACCAGAAGGGGCAATGTAAGAAAAACTATGGGAAGCGGTCGTAAATCAAGTAATGAAAAAACTTAAAAAATTATAAATTATAAAATTTTTAATTATAAAATTTTTCATTTTTTAAATTAATTTAAAAATTTCTCATTTTATTATGATTATGTCTCAAAAAACAAATAATACAACAGGCGATGAACAATTAAATAGTGATCAGTTAGAAGCGTTTGAAACACAAGAAAAAAAAATAAAATCGGGAAAAAATATAAAAAAGAAAGGTATGACAAAGATAAATAAAATATTAAAAAATATAACCAGAGGACAGATTTATATTCAAGCAAGTTTTAATAATACAATTGTAACAATCACGGATTTATACGGCAATGTTTTGGCTTGGTCTTCAGCTGGTAAAATGAAATTTAAAGGACCAAAAAAATCAACTTCTTACGCTGCTGGAGTAATTGTTAAAGATGCGATTACAAAAGTTAAAGAAGAAAGAAAAATGAAAGAAGTTAATGTTTTTATTAAAGGGATTGGAGCTGGTCGAGATGCGGCAATTAGAGCAATTAATTTTAACGGAATGATTATTTTATCAATAAAAGACATAACGCCAGTTCCACATAATGGTTGTCGTCGTCGCAAACCAAGAAGGGTATAATTTTTGTAAAATAAAAGGAATTTTTAATTTTTAAATAAATTTAAAATTCAAAAAATATTTTTTAATTTTTTTCTAAAAGTTAATTTATTATGGCTAGAAATTTAAATCCAAAATGCAAACAATGTAGAAGAATCGGAGAAAAACTTTTTTTAAAAGGGGATCGTTGCGATTCAGTTAAATGTACATTAATAAAAAAAAATTATCCTCCGGGAATTCATGGAGCTAAACAACAAAGAGGCGCAAAATTATCAGAATATGGGAAACAGCTTCGCGAGAAACAAAAAGCTAAACGAATTTATGGAATTTTAGAAAAACAATTTAAAAATTATTTTCAAAAAGCGGCAAAAAAGAAAAAAGAGACTGGTGAACTTTTATTAAAAACTTTAGAAATGCGATTAGATAATGTGATTTATCAAATTGGATTAGTTAAATCTCGAAATAAAGCGCGACAATTAGTAACCCACGGGTATTTTTCAATAAATAATAAAAAAGCGAATATCCCTTCTTATGAAGTAAAAATAAATGATGTGATAAAAATTAGAAAACAAAATAAAAAATGGGAAGAGGGAGATAAAAAATTAAAAAAAGACGACATTCCACGATGGCTTTCTTTCAATGCCAAAGAAAATATAATTAAAATATTAAACAAACCTAAAAAAGAAGATTTGCCGCAAAATATTGACACAAGGTTAATTGTTGAACATTATTCAAAATAAAATTTATATAAAAAAATACATATTTTATACATAATTCTGCCTATTTAGCGGTGAATCAATTTAGGTTCCTCCTACCGAGATTGAAGAGCCAGCGAGTTTTAAGGTTATTTGATTTTTCGAATCAATCTTGAACGCTAATAGGCAGTATTATGTATAAAATAAATTTTACATCAAAAATTTTTTTATATTTTTAATAAATGACATTAATTTTTGATTTTTTACATAATTATCATCCTGATCCGATTTTTTTTCATTTGGGAATATTAAATATTTATTGGTATGGTTTAGGATATGTGGTTGGAATTGTTGGAGGAATTTTGATAATTTTTAGTCTTAATAGAGATTGTCAGATAAAAAAAGAATTGTTGTGGGATTTATTTTTTTGGTTAATTATTTTTGGTTTATTAGGAGCTCGATTTTATTATGTAATATTAAATTTAGAATATTTTTTTCAAAATCCTTTGGATGTTTTTAAAATTTGGCAAGGGGGCATGGCTATTCATGGCGCAATAATCGCAGGGTTAATAACTCTGTTTTTTTATTGTAAAAAACATAAACCCCTCACCCCCTTTTCTAAAAATAGGAGAGATGAATTAAATTTTCGTTTTTTAAGCGATATTTTTGCTCCGGCTCTTGTTTTTGGTCAAATGATTGGGCGATGGGGAAATTATTTTAATCAAGAACTTTATGGATTGCCAACTAATTTATTGTGGGGAATTCCCATTGATTTTAAAAATAGAATTAATGGATATGAAAATTTTGAATTTTTTCATCCAACTTTTTTATACGAATCGCTTGGGTGTTTATTAATTTTGTTAATTTTATTTTTTTTGTATAAAAAAATTCCGCAAATGCGCGGAACCGGAAATATTTTTTTAATTTATTTAATTTTATATTCAATTTTAAGATTTTTTTTAGAATTTTTAAGAATAGATTCAACTTTAATGATTTTAGGAATTAAATATCCGCAAATAATGTCTATTATTTTAATATTAATAAGTTTTGGATTTTTGATTAGAAATAAATTTTGCGCAAAATATTAGAAATTAGAAAATTGAATATTTTTTTAATTCTGTATTTTAAATTTTGCATTCCGTATTTATTTGGCGGACTCGACCGGATTCGAACCGGCGATCTTCTCCGTGACAGGGAGACATGTTAAACCACTACACCACGAGTCCTAAAAATGTAAAATGTAAAAATCAAAATGTAAAATAACCCCGCTCGCCTTAACTTCGTTATTTTAATGAAATTTATTTATTCTTCGCAGTAGTTTTACTACGAAAAGAACAGATAATTTTGGATTTTTAATTTTGTAAAAATTAAAAAAATCTTTTTATCTATTTTGCATTTTTTGTTTTTCGCTTTGCGTTTGTATTATTAAATCACTCTTTAATTTTATAATAAACCCTATTGCCAAATCGCAGATCAATATATTCCAAAGAAGATATTTTATCTTTTATTTCTTGATCTAAAACTTTACGCAAAGTATTTATTTGTTGATCTAAATTGGAAAAGAAAATATCAAAATAAATTTCAAAACCATCTTTAGCCACTACCCTTATTTCAGTTTTTTCTAATTGTATATATTCTTCTTCTAAATTATTTTTAGAAATAATTGGTTTTTGTGGAATGGTTTTTTTATTTTCTTTTTCATTTTTATTTTTTTCTATTTCTTTTTCATCCGTTAGTTGAGGGGTCATTTTTTTTAAAACTGGAATTTTAAAATAACTTATTTTTATTTTAGTTTTTATTGGTAGTGTTTTATAAAGGAATAAAATTGATTGAATTAATTTTTTATCAGCAATTATTTTTTTAATTTCTATCTTTTCATCGTTCTCGTTATAAATTATAGGAAATTTTTTGAATTTTTCAACTAAATTTTTAGGCTTGCAATATTCGTTGTCTTCGATGTTAAGATGTTGGAGTTCTGACTGATTTATTTCGACCGAAGCGTCGGAAAGTGTTGTGGTAATTGTTTTTATCTCTTTAAGTACTATTCCTGTTTCATCAAGAAAATAACATTTATTATCAGAAGTTATCCAAATTAAAGCGGAAATTTTTTCTTCTAAATCAATTTTAATCGTTGGTATCCATAAAGGATTTTTAAGTTCTTTATGGATTTTTAATTTATTTAAATTATATATTTGATTTAAATTATTTTGAAGGGTTTTTTTATTAAAAACAAAAAGATTTTTTTGATTAAAGAAAAAAAATCTTTTTTGTTCAAATTGATCTGAGGCTATTTTTTTAATTTTTTCTTGAGGAATGTTTTGTTCTGCTATCTGGCGGATAGAAATTTCAAAATTTTGAATGTCAAAATAAGAAGAAAGAAATAAAAAATAAAAACCAACAATTAAACACAACAAAAAAGAGGAGATTAAAAAAAATATTTTTCTTTTTTTGTTAATAATGTGGTTATAATATTGTCGAGGATTTTTATTTTGTGATAAAAAAGATGTGTTTTTATAATTTGAATGATGATAATCTAATCTAATTTTAGATTGTTTTTTCATAGTAATTATTATTTTCTTAATTTTCTAATTTTTTCCCAAACAACTAATAATGGGCAGGCGACAAAAATAGAAGAATAGGTTCCAGCAGTAATTCCGATAATTAAAGCCAAAATAAAATCTCTAACAGAAGCCCCACCAAAAAAGAAAACAGCAAATAAAGACAATAAAACAGTCAATGAAGTATTTATAGAACGAGTGAATGTTTCATTTATGCTTATATTTACCGTATCTTCAAAATCTTTACCTTTTGCCCTTAAAAGGTTTTCTCTTAAACGATCAAAAATAATAATAGTGTCATGATTTGAATATCCTAAAATAGTTAAAAGAGCGATAATAAAAGTGGCTCCAATTTCAATGCCTAAAAAATGTCCTAAAATAGAAAAAGCGCCCAAAGTAATAATGATGTCATGAATTAAAGCTATAATTGCAATTAGTCCATATTTCCATGAACTAATTGGTTTAGAAATTTTTCGAAACGCCCAGGCAATATAAATAATAATAATGATAATAGCTATAATTGTCGCTTTTATCGCTTTTTCTTTTGTCTCTTCTCCAATTGTCGGCCCAATTGAAAAAAATTTTTTTTCTTCAATTTTATTTTCTTTAGCGGATTCATTCGTAGGTTGTGGCATAATCTCTTGTAATGCTGTTATTATTCTTTGATGTGTCTCTTCATCAATACTTTTTGTTTTAATAATCACCCCTTTTGAATTTGTAAATTGAACATTGGTTTCACCAAAATTTAAAGAATTAATTTTTTCTTTAATTTGTTCTACACTCGGTCTATTATTTTGAAATTCTATTTCCATTAAAGCGCCGCCAGTAAAATCAATATTTAGTTTAAATTGCCAAAGAATTAAACTAATAACACTAACAATAATCAAAACGCTGGAAATAGAAAAATAAATTTTACGATGTTGAATTATGTTCATAAAAAAATTAAAATTATTTTATTTTTTTATTAAAATTAAACGAACTAGTTAATATTAAAAACGTTCTGGTAATTGTGATAGCGGAAAACATGCTGATTAGGACACCAATAGCTAGGGTAATTCCAAATCCTCGAACCATGCTAGCGCCAAACCAATAAAGAATAAAGCAAGTAATTAAAGTTGAAACATTGCTGTCGCGAATTGAAAGCCAAGCGCGTTTAAATCCTTCATCAATCGCTAAAGCATTTGGTTTACCAATTTTTAATTCTTCTCTTATTCTTGAAAAAATTAAAATATTAGCGTCAACAGCCATTCCAATAGATAGAATAAAACCTGAAATACCCGCTAGGGTTAAAGTAACTGGAATTAATTTAAATATAGCCAAAACAATTATTGTATAAATTCCTAAAGCGATAACAGATAGGAAACCTTTAAAGCGATAAAATAAAATCATATATAAAGCGACTAAAATTAGTCCAATAATTCCGGCTTTTAAGCTTTCCTGAATAGAAATTTTTCCTAAACTTGGGCCAATAGTTTGCTGGCTAATAAGCTTAATTGGCACAGGCAAGGCTCCAGCATTAAGACGTTTAATTAATTTTTGCGCTTCTGACAAAGAAAAATTTCCTGAAATTATTGCTTGTCCGGTAGTAATCGCTTCTCTAACAACGGGGACACTAATTGGCGCGCCATCTAAAAATATTGCTACTGGTTTTCCTATGTTTTTTTTAGTAATTTCTCCAAATAATTCTTTTCCCTCTTTATCAAATTCTAAACTAACTTGAGGTTCGCTTGTATTAGAATCAAATTCTAAAGACGCTTTTTTAAATTGTTTTCCTGTTAATCCGGTATATTTCCAAGGATCTTTATAAGGAATATAATCTCTTTCTGATTTTGTTTTAATTAAAATATGACTTGCTTTAATTTCTTGAATTTTTTCTTTATCTTTTATTGTTTCTCTTTCATCGATTTTTTGAATAATATGATAACCAAAATTTGTTTTTACTAATTCTTTTGTTAGCTCTCCTTTTTTTAAATTAAAAGTCGCTGTTTCAAATTCTGGAACCATCATTCCTTTGCTAAACCAACCCAAATCTCCGCCTTTATCTTTGCTTGGACAATCAGAAAATTCTTTTGCTAAATTTGCAAAATCCTCTTTATTTAAAACTTTTTGCAAAACACTTTCAGCCCTTTTTTTAGCTTTAACATTAAGTTCTTCTATTTCTTTTTTTTGTTCTTCGGTTAAAACAGGTGGAGAGGTGTTATCTTGTTCTTTAAATTCTAAAATAGGAGTTTGACCAATCATTCTAATGGCTTGATTAACATCTTTAATTCCCGGCAATTCAATAATTATTTTTTCATTCCCTCTTTCTTTTGTTGTTTGAATTATTGGTTCGGAAATTCCAAATACGTTAATTCTTTTTTCAATTACATCGCGAACCGCTAAAATTGCCGAACTTTGTTCTTTAAGAGGAATTTTAGAAACATCAGTTTCATAAACTAAATGAGCTCCACCTTGTAAATCCAAGCCAAGATGGTATTTTAATTCTTTAAAATATTTTCCAATTTTAATATCTGGTCCTCCTGGCCAAACCACAATTCCAGCCAAACCAGTCAAAATTAAAATTCCGCAAAATATTAACCAAGTTTTTTTTCTTATAGACATAAATAAAAAATGTTAAAACCAAAATTCAAATGTTAAAAAAAATTTAAATATTAAAATTAATATACCACAAAATAAAATACAAACAAATTTTTATACAAAAAAACATATCTAATATTAGATCAATTATTTTTTTAGATAAAATTTTTTCTCTATTCATTAGAAATTTTTTCAACCATTTTTATAATAAAGTTTTCAATCCATTCTTTGTTTATTTTTTCATCAACACGAGATTTTTTAATGCCTCTAAAAAATTTTTCTATTCCAACTTTTTTTAAGGCTTCATATTCCAATCTATCTTCCTCGTCTTTATCTTTTATTTTTGGAACATCAGCTAAGGCTTTATTAATATTTATTGAGCCTTGTAAAATTCATACAAGTTTTCAAATGAAGAAAAGTTTTTTAGCTTTCCCTGGTTTTTGTATTTTTGAAATTTTTTTTCCATTTCATTCAGTACTTCGGGAAAATATTCTTTTATTCGCTTAAATCCTCTTTGATAAGCATCTTGTTCTTTAATTTCCACATAACGTTTCCATTCTTTTTTTTATTTATTTGAACTATTTCAAAATTAAACTCTTCTTGTCTGAGATGACCGAGTTCGTGAATAATAACTCCAAAAGAAAGAAAAATATCTCCAAGAGGATAATACACTTCAAAATCTTTTGTTCCTTCTTTTAACTTTCCAGTTCCTTGAATTTCAACAGGCCAACCTAAAGATTTTTTTCTTTCTCCAAGCGATTTTGGCAATTTAGAAAGCGGAAAAATATTTTCTTTTTTTAAAGAGTATTCAGGGTGAGAAATTTTTTTTCAGGATTCATAATAGATTTTAACAAGTCTGATTAATTTTTATTTTTTTAAAATTTTAATTTTAAAAGTGTTTTGTAATTTACAAAAGTAGAGCGCGCAAATCCAGTTGTTATATTGACTTATTATAATTAAAATTTTTCAATTTTTTCTGGCATGTTATTTTCAATATCTTACTCAAAGGCTACTTAAAGGCGATAGTCGCCTTTTATAAAAAGTCACTTTTTATAATCTTTTATAAATTAAATTTTTTGTATTTACTCAAATTAATTTTTAAAAATTGTAAATTTATTAAATGGCCAAGCGCGGATCCATGCTTTACCAATGATAAATTTTTTCTCTAGCGAACCAAAGCCATTCGCGCTTGAATCAAAACTATGCCCTCTATTATCACCCAAAACAAAATATTCATCTTTCCTTAAAGTAATATCAATATTTTTATTAACTTTATATTCTTCGGGGAGAAATTTATTTTCATCAAATATTTTTCCTTTCAAATTTTCTTTATTATAAATAGTAATTTTAGTGCCAGTAATTTTTACTCTTTCTTCCGGTAAACCAATAATTCTTTTGATAAAATAATCATTGAGACTTTTTGGGTATTTAAATATTACCACGTCGCCTCTTTGAGGATTATCTAATCGATAAATAATTTTATTTATAATTAAATATTCGTGATTATAAAAATTCGGTTCCATTGAAACCCCTTTAACATAAAACGGTTGAATTAAAAAATATCTAATAGGAATAACAATAGCCAAAGCGATTAAAGCTATTTGAATAAATTCTATAATAATTGATTTCCATTTTTTGTTTTGTGAAATTTGTTTTGGCATAAAATAAATTAAAAGTTTAAAATGTAAAATACATGCGTGGAAGTCTCACTTCCGCGCATGTACTTCCGCGCATGTATTTTCTTTTCCAAAAGTTAATTTAGCCATTTTCTTTTATTTTTATTGTGTTCTTCAAATGTTTTACTAAAAACTGTTTCGCCAGTTGGTTTTGAGAGAAAAAATAAATAATCTGTTTCTTGTGGATAAATTGCCGCTTTAATCGCGAAAATCCCCGGATTACTAATTGGTCCTGGCGGCAATCCTTTATTAAGATAGGTATTATAAGGAGATTCTACGCGCGTATCTTCAAAGCTCAACTGTTTTTTATTATTTCCTAAAATATAATTTATTGTGGCGCAAGATTCTAAATGTATTCCTTGTTTTAATCTTTTATAAAAAATTCCCGCAACAATTTTTCTATCCTCTTCTTTTGACACTTCTTTTTCAATAATACTAGCCAAAGTAATAATTTCAAAAATTGTTTTTCCTTGTTTTTTAATATCCTCTCTCATTTTAATAGATAATTTTTTATTAAAATTATCTAACATTTTTTTAATAATATCTTCTGAATTGGCGTCTTTATAAATTTGATATGTATCTGGAAAAAGATAACCTTCTATTTGTAGTGGTGGTTTGTAAACTGTCCCTACTTTATTGATCCAAGGATTGTCTTTTAAAAAATCATATTTATTTTCCCATTGTAAATCGTATGTTACAGAAAAAAAATCTTCTTTTGAAATATTCATTTTGTTTTCTAAATATTTTCCAATTTCTTTATAATTCCATCCTTCAATAATTTTAATTGTCTTTTGATTAGGAATAATTTCTCCAGAAGTTAAAATTTTTGTTATCTCTTTTATATTCATGCTTGGAGATAAAAAATATTCTCCGGCTTGAAATTTTTTTCCCATTTTTTCTAACCAAACATAAACTTCAAAATTCCACATACTTCTGATTATTTTTTGTTTTTTTAAATTTTGGCTAATTCTATTAACTCCTTCTCCTTTTTCAATAATAAATTTTTGTTTTTCCGCAATTTTTTGCAAAGGCGTGGAAATTTGATAGGAATAATTTCCTAAACCAATTCCAGTTATCAATAAAATTCCAACAATTAAACTCATTAGAATTTTTAGAAAACATTTATAAAAATAAAAAAAATTTGGAATTTTTTTTATTTTTAAAAAAAAAATTATAAAGAGTTTGTTAAATTCATTAATTAAAAATTTTTTAAACATAAATTTCTGTTTAAATTATTTTTACTGGAGTTTGTTTGGCTGGGATAACAACGTCTTTTAAAAGGGCGGGGTCCTCTAAAAGAATTCCAATTCCTCTAACAACGCAAGTTAGAGGATCATCGGTAATATAAACAGGAATTTGAATTTGTTGAGAAATTAATTTATCAAATCCAGATAAAAGCGCTCCGCCTCCAGTCAAAATAATACCCCTTTTATAAATATCAGAAATCAATTCGGGTGGTGTATTTTCTAAAGTATCTTTAATTGCTTCTACAATTAATTTAGCCGAGCGCATTAAAGCCTCTTGTATTTCCGCGTTAGTAATAGATATTTCTTTAGGCAAACCAGTTATTAAATCGCGTCCTCTAATTTTTATTTCAAATAATTTAATTGGTTCTTTTTCTTTTTGAAAAAAAATTAATCCCGCTTTAATTTTAATTTCTTCGGCCGTGCGTTCTCCCAAAAGAAGATTAAATTTTTCTCTTACATAATTAATGATATTTCTATTAAATTCATCGCCGGCGATTAAAAGAGATTTATATGTAACAATGCCCCCCAAAGAAATAACCGCTATTTCAGTAATTCCTCCGCCAATATTAACAATCATATTTCCACTCGCTTCTTGAACTTGAATTCGCGAACCAATCGCATCAGCCATTGGTCCTTCAATTAAAAAAACCTCTCTTGCTCCGGCTTGAATTGCCGCGTCTTCAACCGCTTTTTTTTCAACCTCGGTAATTTCTAAAGGAATGTTAATAATCATTCTTGGTCTGGGAACTAAAGTAAATTTTTCTTGATGAACTTTATCAATAAAATATTTTAACATTTTTTCTGCCACTTCAAAATTAGAAATAACCCCGTTTGAAATGGGATTGCTAGCAATAATATGGCTTGGTGTTCGACCAATCATTTTTTTTGCTTCTTCTCCGACCGCTAAAATTTGATCGGTTCGCGTATTAATTGCAACGACCGAAGGTTCATTAATAACAATTCCTCTATCTTTAATATAAACTAAAGTATTAGCCGTTCCTAAATCTATAGCCATATCTTTAGAAAAATATCCAAAAAATTTATTTAACATAAAAAACAAATTAAGAATGCAGAATGTAGAATTAAAAATTCAGAATTTAGAATGCAGAATTAGAAATACAAAATTCAGAATTCAGAATTAAAAATTTTAAAAGTTAATTAGCTATTTTTAATTTTTTCTTATAATTTCTTAAAAAATAAAGTTTAGCTCTTTTAACTTTTGCTTGATTGACTATTTCTATTTTAACTATTGTTGGTAAATTAATTGGAAAAATTTTTTCTACCGCAACCCCAAAAGACATTTTTCTAACTGTAATAGTCGCGCCTTTTTCATTTCCGTGTTTTCGCGCTAAAACAATTCCTTCAAAAACTTGAATTCTTTCTCTTTCTCCTTTGGCTCCTATTTCTTTAATTTTTTGATGAACCTTTATAGTCATTCCAGGTTTAATGTCCGAAATGATTCTTGTATCAACTTTTTTTTCTATTATTGTTTCTTTTTGTTTTTGGTCAGTTTGATTAGTCATAATAAGTAAATTAAGAATAATAACAAATGTCAAAATTCAAATGACAAATAAAAAAAATAAATATAATTATTTCTAATTGTTTTAAATAAAATCTAATTTTGGAATTTGGACATTTGGGTTAAATATATATTATTTAAATCAATCTTATACAATAAATTAATCTTTAATTAGTGGAGGAAGGGTAATTTGTGAATCAAAAGAAATCGGTTTTTTAATGCATTGATAACCTTTGTTATGAGGCCATTGATCATCTAAGTATCTATAATTATCAGTTTGGTAATTGTTTTTATTTGAAGTTTTAAAATTGGCGCATAATTCATAGATGTCTTCAGAAATTATTTTATATTCAAATTTTTCTTTTGTTTTTGAATTTTCTGTTTTATTCGCGCTTTGTATAAATCCATTTGATAATAATTTTTCAAAATTTTCCGGTAATTTCTTTTTAGAAGAATAATAAGAATTTATCGCTTTTTCAAGATCGCTAAATTTTTCTATAACCATATAATCTTGTTTTTTATTTCTAGTTTCTTGCGGAGATTCAACAAAGAAATATCCGGCAATTAAAGTAGCAATAATAATTATTATTGAGCTATAAAAATAAATTTGAGTAATTTTGCTTTTTGTTTTTTCAATTATTTTTCGTTTAATATCGTAGAAATAATAAGAAAAAACAATACCAGAAATAATTATAACAACAACGGTTTTTAAAATAAATTTAATTGTTAATTCGCCATTTAAAAAATTAAAAATTAATGAGATTAAATAACCAATTATTGTCACAGAAGAAGCAAATAAAATAAGATAAGTCAACCATTTTCTAATGCCGGAATTTTTATCTAATAAACCTAAAAATAAATTTTTATTAATTTGCCAAGTGGAGATAAAAAAAATTGGGGCGCTTACAATAATGGCTGAAATGGCAAATTTAAGGGCATAAGCCGAATAACTACTATTAAAATCCTCAACTAAATCTAAATCTAAATTAATAATACTTTTATTAATAATTTGAAAAATAATTATACCAACATTTGTTGCCGTAAAACCCAAGGTAACCAAAGATAACATATAAAAAAAAGCGAATTTTGCCGAATTATTTTCTTTTTTTATTTCAATATTTGTTTCTTTCATATTTCCTTTCTCTTAATATTATTATCGTTAATTCTGATAAGTTTGGTTCCAGAATCTAACGCAACACTCTTGGCGCGAAGCGCCAAAGATGTTAAGTTAGATTCATATGAATAAATACAAAAGGTTAAGCATGGA
>JAGUXS010000057.1 GCA_020061725.1 Patescibacteria group bacterium
AACTTATATCACCAATTTATTCTGCAATTTTTTTTTGGCCAAATTTTGAGCCCGAAGCAGGCTATCAAAAGTCCCGGCATCTATCCATTCGCCATTTACAATCGCGACTTCCAATTCCTTTTTTTCCAAATAGATAGAATTGATATCGGTAATTTCAAGCTCTCCCCGCCCGCTTGGCTTTAAATTTTTGGCAATTTTTACGACCTTATTGTCATAAACATAAAGTCCGGTTACGGCATAATCGCTTAGCCACTCTTTCGGCTTTTCCACAATCTTTTGGGCTTTCCCATTTTCATCAAATTTAACTACGCCAAATCTTTCCGGATCCGGCACTTTTTTAGCAAATACTTTACCGCCTTTTCTAAAATTCTTTATTTCCTCGCTTAAATCATCTTCAAAAATATTGTCTCCCAAAATTAAGGTAACATTATCTTCGTCAATAAAATTTTCTCCGATTATAAAAGCTTCCGCAATTCCAGCTGGCTGGTCCTGAATTTCATAAGTAAATTTCACGCCGAATTCTTTACCGCTGCCAAGCAGGTTTAAATAATCTCCAGCTCTTTCCGGCGCTACAATAATTAAAATTTCTTTTATCCCCGCTTTAATTAAAGTGTTTAAAGGATAATAAATCATCGGCCGATTATAAATCGGCAATAATTGTTTGCTTGTTACTTTGGTGCAGGGTCTTAACCTTGTCGCTGCCCCGCCTGATAAAATTATTCCGCGCATAATATTTAAATACCGTTAAGTTAAATTTAGCAAATTTAACTTCTAACTCACTGAGTGTCTGATATACTACTTTTATCACATTTTATCTTTTTTGCAAATATTCAGCCAAAGCTTCTTGCCAGGAGCGTAGTTTAGGAAACTTAGTATTAAGAAGCACTGAATTTTTCGGTCGTTTAGCCGGCCGCGGATATTGCTCAGACTTAATGGCCATAATTTCTTTTTTTAGCTCGGATAATCTAAATATTTCTTGAGCCCAATCATACCAGGAAGCCCGGCCCTCATTAACCAAATGATAAATGCCAAATGAATGTTTTTCTTCAATCAATTTCTTAGTTGCCACAGCTAAATCAATTACATAAGTCGGATTACTTATTTCATCACTGACAAATTTAAATGAATCTTGTCTTTCAGCTAACTCTAAAATTAAATCAACAAAACTTTTTTTGGCGCCCGGCACTAAAACCGCTGGCCCAAAAAGTAAATTAGTGCGAATTAAATAAAATTTATTAGTTCCTCGCACCAACTCTTTTTCACCTAAGTGTTTTGAAAAGGCGTATTTGGAAATCGGCTGCGGTCTGTCATCTTCCCTGTAGCCATCTTTTTCACCATCAAAGATATACCCAGTACTATAATGAACAATTAAAGCATTAATTTCCTGGGCAACGTTAGCTAAATAACCAACGGCATAACCATTAATTAAGTTAGCTAACCCCTCCTGCTCTTCACAACCGTCAACATTATTATAGGCAGCTGAATTAATAATTATGTCTGATTTTTTGACTGAAATTTTCTCACGAATTTCTTCAAAATTGGCGATATCAATTTCCTCCTTATCCCAGCCAATGACTTGATAATTTTTATCCTCACTAAAAACCTTGACCAACTGCTGTCCCAACATTCCCTTGGCACCGATAATTAAAATTTTTTCCATAATATTTGCTAACCTTGATTATTTATAATCTTTTCTAAATATTCTTTGACCTTGAGTTGCTCCCTAAAAGAATTTTCTAACTCAATGCTAATAATTTCTGGTAAATAATCAAAATATTTTTGTATATAATCCAAATCACTGAGTTTCTTTAAAAAATGAGTGTGGTTTTTTAAAACCAACTTTTTAAAAAAAGGGATTTTACAAGAAATGTTTCTGATCGCTGAAATATGACAGCAACCAATTTGAAATCTTCCTATTAATTTAAGTATTTTTTCATTGTATTCTTTGCCTTTCAATTGAGAAAATTTTTCCCAATGGGTTAAATCAAGGCAGAGTCCTCCACATTTTTTTAATTCTTCAATCGTTGGTATTTCTTTAACATTTTCAATATAAATCCTTGAAGCATACTTTGAATAATCAAAAAATGGTGGATGACTTTTTTCTGGATGGATATTAAAGACCTGAGTTTGATATTTTTCAACAAAATAATCCAACTCCCAAAGTTCCATATCATTGCGCAAATGAACATGGGAAATTCTTTCAATTGGACTTTTTTCTAACAATCGGTATAATTTTTTTCTTTCTTCCGGCGACAAAACTGTTGGGAATAGAGCTATCTCTTGAATATTATAAAATTTTATTTCTTTTATTTTTTCTCGCCAATTAGAACGAGAAGTAGTTGTCAGACCTAATAAAATTTTTTTATCTTTCATGATATTGTTTTTGATAATATTCTTTGTATTCCCCGCTTTTAATTCTTCTCCACCAATCTTTATTGTTTTTATACCATTCTATTGTTTTATAAAGCCCCTCATCGAAATTCATTTTCGGCTCCCAACCAAGTTCTTTTTTTGCTTTTGAGCAGTCCATCGCGTAGCGAAAGTCATGTCCCTTTCTGTCAGGCACGTATTCAATCATATCCTCGCCCATTCCCATTTTTTCAAGAATCATTCTGGTTATTTCTATATTGGCAATTTCATTGCCTCCGCCTAGACAGTAAGTTTCGCCGATTTTTCCTTTTTTAATAATCGCTTCCACGCCAGCATTATGATCATCAACGTAAATCCAGTCGCGAATATTTTTTCCTTCGCCGTAAACCGGAACTTTTTTATTTTCCATTAAATTAGTGATAAATAATGGAATAAGTTTTTCCGGAAACTGGTATGACCCGTAATTATTTGTGCAATTGGAAATAGTAATTGGCAATTGATGGGTGTGAAAATAAGCTCGAACTAAATGTTCAGCCGCCGCCTTGGAAGCGCTATAAGGGTTACGCGGATCGTAAGGAGTTTTTTCATTAAATTTTAGATCATCCGGTCCCAGCGCGCCAAAAACTTCATCAGTAGAAATATAGTGAAATCTAATCAAGCCGTTATTTTTAGCCGCGTCCAACAAGACTCTTGCGCCTTCAACATTGGTTCTAATAAAATCTCCGCTATCCATTATGGAACGATCAACGTGCGATTCAGCGGCAAAATGAACTATCAAGTCAACGTCTTTTACTAAATCGCTGACAATATTTATATCGCAAATATCACCTTTAACGAATTTATAGTTCACATTCTCTTCTATGTCTTTTAAATTTTCTAAATTGCCAGCATAAGTCAAAGCATCCAGATTGACAATCTCATAATCCGGGTATTTTTTGAGAATATAATGGATAAAATTGGAGCCGATGAAACCAGCGCCGCCAGTAATAAGGAGTTTAGTCATAATTTTTAATTTTGTAATTTTAAAATTCTTGGATTAGCAAACTTTAGTTTGCTCCTTGGTCCTTGGTTGAACGCAAGCTAAAGCTTGCTATTTCATTCTTCTAAATATTTAAAAATTAGAAATTAGAAAATTATATATTATTTTTTATCTTTTCCGCAATTTCTACCATTTCTTCTTTGCTAACTTCTTTAACATTATCCAATCTGATTGCTCCGCCGTGGCCGTCGTTGGGCAATCTTGGCACCAACCAAACATGAGCGTGCGGCACCTCTTCGCCAAAAACTAAAGAAACAATGTAGTCAGTTGCAAAACTTTTTTTTAAAGTTTTGGCAATTTTTTGTATCACTTGATAATAGCCACCAATGTCTTCCACATCCCAAATCCAGTGATAATGTTTTTTTGGAATGACTAAAGTATGGCCTGGATTTAGGGGCCTAATATCCAAAAAGGCAAAATAATTGTCGTCCTCATAAACTTTGTGGCTGGGAATCTCGCCCGCCACAATTTTACAAAAAATACAATCCATAAAAATTCAAAATGCAAAAATCAAAATGCAAAATGACAATGCAAAATTCAAAATTAATTAAATTGTCATGCTGAACTTGTTTCAGTATCTCTTAGACCCGGAAGATGACAATAATGTTGTCACTTTTTAACCTTTGAATTTTGACTTTTGACTTAATTAAATGAAATTTACCCTATTTTATAAGGCGACTCTGGATCATTTTCCCACCTTACTTCATCAACCTCTTCTTTTTTGCCTTTGCCTTTGTAAAGTTTGTCTGGCAAGTTGATGCAATAGCCAGAGACATCAGAAATACATTTATAACCATGGACTAGACCTGGCGGTACTAAAATTGCCATTGGGTTATCTTCGCCAGCTTCAATAATTTCTTGTTTTTGATAAGTTGGGGAATCTGGCCGATTATCCCAAAGATAAAGTCGAAATTTGCCCGGCCCTAAAAAAACAAAAAAATCAGCTTGTTCTTTATGTTCATGCGGCCCGCGAACAACACCAGGTTTAGTTACCGAAACATAACTCATCTGTGGTTGATAGCTGATTTCATCAGAACGATAAATTTCAGCCAGCCACCCTCGCTGGTCTTTATTTTTGTTTAATTGTTTTATTATTACGCCGTTAATCATACTTATTATCTTTAAAAATTAAACTTACCATCCCGCTTGCCAAAACCAATCCTAAAATCATGTTCATATTAAGATAATTAACCGCAAAACCCGGGCGCCAAAGCTCAAACAAAGCAAAAACCAAAAAGGTGGCGGCTGAAATCTTAAAAATATCGTCAATAATTTCTAAAGTAAAATGTTTGATTAAATTTTTTTGTTCGGTATCTTTAAACATAACGCTAACATTGTCATTCCTGTGAAAACGGGAATCCAGATCCCGGATCAAGTCCGGGATGACAATATTAAAAAATCTTTTTAATAAACTTCTTAATTAAAATTGGCACATCCTTCATTCCCAACGGCTCTTTTTCCAAAACTACCTCTATAGAATTAATTTTAATTTCTCCTCCCTGCTCATCTAAATACGGCGAGGAAAGGGCGAATCTTGACTTATTATCTTTAATATAAGCGTTAGCTAAATTAAAATCAACCTCGGCCACCTGCCAGAAACCTTCTCTTTCAGTCGGCACAACATTTTTAAAATAATATTGAAAACCCGGCCCAACTTGATAGCCCAAACGAAAATTATCAACTTTATCAGTTTGATACTTTAAAATCAAATGGGCTTTTTGAAAACTTACTGGCAGATGAACTTTAAAATAAACCGGATCAATAATTATGCTCTGATAATATTGCCCTTCTTTATCTTTTTCAACTCCTAAAACTCTCCCGGTCGGATAAAGTCGGCTGATAAAAGGAGAAAGTTCTTGCAAATTATAATTTGCCGAAAGTTTTCCAGAAGGAACAAGATTTTTGTTAACCAGCCAAAGAAAGGTCAAAGTTGGAACAATGATTAAAATTATTCTGATTATTTTATACCATCTTTTTAGATTATCTTGTTTCATAAATTAAAAATGTAAAAATCAAAATGTAAAATGACAATGTAAAATTTAAAAATTTTTTATTTTTAATTTGCATTTTTGATATTTGATATTTGATATTTGATTTTAAATTGATAAATCCTCTCCCTATCTTTCACTACCTGTCCCTCGTCTATTTCTAAATTATATTTTACCAAAATCTCCTGATTAAATTCTTCGGCCTTGAAATTGGGTGATGAAGGATAATAATAAACTGGAACTTTCGCTATAAGTTTTGGTAAAGATTCAAACTTTGGACAATCGGCAATCAGACAGCTTACCACTCTTCGCTCGGGAAAAACTGTTTTATCATTGCGATCAGCTACAATAACCGCATTAGATTCGGTTAACCGCTGAATAATCTCAAATTTTTCCTGATAATCCCAAAGATTCTCTTTAATTTTCAATAAACCCTCTTCAGTGGGAAAAACCAAATTGGCTGAATAAACAAATAAAATTAAAACGGCTAAACCGCCAATCAATAATTTTAAATACCTCTTTTTAAAAATAGCTAAAAGGGCCAAAAAAATCAAGGCCACAAAGGGCAGGGAAAAAATATAAATTGGCAGCCAATAGCGGACATAAGAGGTGCCGATCGTAACTTTGGCAGGATCTAAGTTATCATAAAAATTCCAACTGCCATAATAGACAACTAAATATAACGAAATGATCACGAAAAAAACGAAATAGATTTTCTGGGCACTACTCGCTCTTTTTAATTTAAAAATAAAATTCAATGAGCCCAAGACAAAAAGAATAAAGTAAAAGAAAAAAAGAGAGATAAAATAATTATAAAAATTTTTCAAAAAATTATCGCTCACCACTTCAAAGGGAAAAAAGAAATGCTTAATCTGGACTTTGGAAATAAAAAAGCGCGGCGATGACAAATTTTCTTGAAGCTGCGAATAACCGCTGGCAAAAGGACTCTGATATAACAGCTGGTTATAATAAAAAATTGGCAGTATCACCAAAACAAAGAAAAAAATAAAAATAAACACCTTTCGCCAGCTAAGATGTTTGCGAAAAATTAAAGCCAGGGTCAAAAGCAAAAAAGTGAGCCAAACTATTTCCGAAGTTCTCACTGCTACCGCTAAACTAAAAAATAAACCCCCCAAAGCAAAAGTTAATTCATTTTTCTTTTTTCTGACAATTAAAATCGTTAGGCCGATTATTACTAAAGAAACAAATAAAACATTATTAGACAAAGTCTGGCTACTCCAATACCACCAAGCAGGATGAATTAAAAGAAAAAGACCAGAAAAAAAGGCAACCTCGGCGCTAAAAATTTTTTTAATCAGGTAATAAAAAAATAAAACTGCTAAAATGGCAAAAAGAGGTGTCAAAAAAGAAACAACGCCAAGACCAAACGTCTTGCCGAGTAATCCGTAAATTAAAATTAAACCTAAGAAACCGCCCGGCACCAAATAATCGCCGGCAACGTTGATACTGCGCGGATGAATTAAATTATCAACCTCGCGGTTAAGCGGCTCATAAATCCGAGGTATTCCATCTTTTATTAAATTTTTAATAAAAACAAAATTAGCCGTCTCGTCCGGCGAAACAAATTTCTCGGGCGCTTGCAAGGGCAGATAAGAATAAACAAAGAAAAAAACAATGGCAAAACTAGCCAAAACCAAAAACCGCCAGTCAAAGTTAATTTTTTCCTTTAAGCTAAACATAAATCTTTTCTTTATTTTAGTTTAAATTTCTCTTTTTGACAAAT
>JAGUXS010000014.1 GCA_020061725.1 Patescibacteria group bacterium
AATATGAATACAAGATTAAAATCTTTAAACTATAAAACACCCTCTCAATACTTAAAAGAGGAAAAGGATATTGTTATACAACGTATCGTTATCTAACAACTATTAAATTATATGAAACAAACCTTACTTTATAAAAAACTAAAAGATAAAACAATTCAATGTAGGATTTGTAATCATTATTGTGTTGTTCTTCCCAAGAGGCGAGGGTTTTGTGGCGTGCGAGAAAATCAAGATGGGGATTTTTATTCTCTTGTTTATGGTAAAGCGATTGCCGAAAATATTGACCCAATTGAGAAAAAACCTTTTTATCATTTTATGCCGGGCAGTCGCGCTTTGTCAATCGCCACTATTGGTTGTAATTTCCGCTGTTTACACTGTCAAAATTGGCAAATTAGTCAAGCGCCTATAAAATTTAAAGAACAAACAAATTTTTTGGGCGAGAATTTAAGTCCAGAAAAAATTGTTGAACACGCTTTGCTAAATAAATGTCAAAGTATCGCTTATACTTACACCGAGCCAACGATTTTTTTAGAATATGCTTTAGATACAATGAAATTAGCGAAAAAAAATGGATTAAAAAATGTTTGGGTTTCTAATGGCTATATGACAAAACAAGCGATTAAATTAATCGCTCCCTATTTAGACGCTATTAATGTTGATTTAAAGGGGTTTACTGAAAAATTTTATAATAAATATTGTGGAGCAAAATTAAAACCCATTTTAGAAAATTTAAAATTATTTAAACAAAAAAATGTTTGGTTAGAAATAACGACTTTGATAATTCCAACTCTTAATGACAATTTTAAAGAATTAAAAAAAATGGCTGAATTTATTTTTCAAGAATTAAGATTAAATGTTCCATGGCATATATCAAGATTTTTCCCTTCTTACCAATTAGAAAATATTCCAGCCACTCAAATTCAAACTTTAATTAAATGCAGAGAAATCGGACTTAATGTTGGATTAAAATATGTTTATTTGGGAAATGTAAACGATCATACAGGCAGCGATACTTATTGTTCAGAATGTAAAACTTTAATAATTGAAAGGATTGGTTATCAAATTAAACGATTTGATAAAAACAAGAAATGTCCTAAATGCAAAGAGAAGATTGATTTAATTGATTAAAATATAACACATAAAAATTTCCGAGATTTAATCTCGGAAATTTTAAAATTGTTAGATTAATAGATTTTTATACATTTTATTTGTGTCGTAGTTTTTGTATGAAATTTTTGAAATATAAAGGCGTAAAAAAAATATAAGCGCTGAAAAAAATTTTTGAAAGTATAAAAATTTATTTTAAAAAATCAAAAGCGGTTAAAGCATAAATTTTTGTTACATCAATTACACTTTTAATTTCTACATATTCATTCTTATCGTGCACCCCTCCTCCATCACATCCAAAATTTACAGCAGGAATAGCTTTATCAATAAACATCCACATATCACTCCACGGGCCAGAGCCTTCAATAGAAGGTAATATTTTTAATATTTGCTTTGTGTTTTGTTCTAAAATTTGAACAATTGGCTCTTTAGATTTAATAAAAACAGGTGGAACATAAACAATTGAAATAAGTTTGTATTTTATTCCTGATTTATTAAGCCTTTTTTTAATTTCTCTTTCTATAAATTCTTTTGTAATTCCTGGTAAAATTCTTGTATCGCCAAAAGCAATACATAAATCAGGAACCATATTTATTGCTTCACCGCCATTAATTAATGTTGGAAAAGTCAAAATATTCTTTCTTCCTGGAAAAATTGGATGTTCTTTTAAGGGAAATTTTAAATTTTGTAAAATATTAATTACTTTTGACATTTCTAAAATAGCGTTAAGTCCTTCTTTTTTTTGTTCCCATTCCCTTGAACCAGTATGAATCGCATCGCCAAAAATTTCTATTTTAAATCTATAACCACCTCTATTACCAATGATTATTTTTTTTGTTCCTGGTTCACCAACTATTGCCGCATTCCCAGTGTATCCCTTTTTTAAAAGATAGCGTGTTCCAAAATGAGAAGCGGCCATTGGCTCTTCATCAATTACAAACTGGAGACAAATTTTGCCTTTTAATTCTTTTTTAAATTTTAAAAGAGCTTTTGCCATATAAATATAACAGCATAAAGCAGATTTCATATCTAAAGCGCCAGACCCGTAAAGTTTTTTATTCTTAATAATGCCTAAAAATGGATTAAAATCCCATTCATGAGCTGGAGGCACAGTATCCATATGACCATTAAAAATTAAAGTTTTTTTCCCCTTTCCAAATTCGCAAACCACGTTAGGTCTTGAAAAAGAAATGCCTTCAAATTTTGGATGCAAGCCAATTTTTTTAAGTTCATTGTAAATTAATTTTGCAACATCTAATTCAATGGGATCATAAGGACTCGATTTTGTAGGATCATTTAAATTTGGATTTACAGATCGAGTTTGAATTAATTTCTGTAAAAAATTAATCTGTTCAGCTTTTGATTTTTCTATTTCGGCTATTATTTTTAATTTGATTTTATTCATATAATTTGTTTTTCTGTTAAATATTAAATGTTTTTTTATTTCTCTATTGTTGTTCCTTCGAAGTTTTTTTTGAATAAAAAATTATCTACATTTTGGAGATTGTTACCTTTTAAAACAATTACTTTTAATTTAAGTTTTTCTGCTAATTTTGAAGCTATTGGATCAAATGGCAAATTCGCTCCAGGATTCCATTTGTTTCCAACTATTTTTCTAAAATCACGCCAATTAATTTTTTTTAATGGTTTGGCGTTTTTGTATTTTTTAGGATCTTTGTCAAAAACAAAAGAAATATTGCTTAAATTAAGAATTATTTTCGCTTCATAGGCTTGGGCTAATTTTGTCGCGACAAAATCAGTTGACCATCCTGGTTTCCAGCCACCGGCAATAATTATTTTTTCTTTTATTTCTTTTTTTATTTTTTGCGGATTAGTAATAATTTTAGGGTAGGCGTAATTTCTAAAAATAGTTCTAAGAAGATGGGCGTTAATTCTTGTTCCGTGAATACCTATCCAATCAATATCCTCTTTAATAATTTTTGTAATTTTTGAAGCGGCGTTTTGATAATTTCTTGCTGTTTTTCCTCCTCCAGAAACAATAAGAAATCGATTTCCTTTTTTTAAATATTTTAAAATTAAATTTCTGAATTTTTTCAAAAAATTAAAATCAATTTTATTTGGAACAATCAATGATCCACCGAGAGAAATAATAATTGTTTCCATAAAAAATAAAATAAATAATCAGTAAAACAAATTAATCTAAATAATACCACAATGATCAAAATCATAAATTAAAATACAACAAAAGTTAATTAATTTTTAAACATTGTGATTTTGAATTTGGCGTTTAGGGATTTGGAATTTGTTTAGAACAAATTGCTCTTAATTAGAGCAATTAGAAATTAAGATATAAAATAATGTTTATTTATGTAGATAGATTGATGATTACGCTTTTTTTATAAAATTTCTTCTAAAATTCCTTTTCTAATTTTTTCCATTAATTCTAAATAAAAAGCTAAATTATGAATTGTGGCTAAGCGAAATCCGAGCGATTCGTTAGTCATAAAAAGATGCCGTAAATAAGCGCGAGAGTAATTTTGGCAAGTATAACAATCGCAATTTGAATCTATTGGTTGCAAATCATACTCAAATTTAGAATTAGTAATTCGAAGTATCTCATAAAATTTTGAATTTTGTTTGCCAGTTGGTGAATTGAATTTATTTAAAAATTGAAAATTAAAAGCTTGTGGTAATTTTGTTGAATCAATTGAAAATTTATATATCGTTCCATGTCTGGCGTTTCGCGTTGGAATAACACAATCAAACATATCAATTCCTCTTTTTACTGTTTCAATAATTTCTTCTGGTTTACCAACGCCCATTAAATAATGTGATTTATTTTCTGGTAAAATTGGAACAATGCAATCTAAAATTTCAAGCATTTTTTTTCTTGGTTCGCCAACAGCCAATCCGCCAATTGCATATCCATCAAAATCAATTTTAGCTAAATCCTTCGCGCTTTGTAAACGTAATCTTTTATATATTCCTCCTTGAACAATGCCAAATAATTTTTGATCTTTTGTTTTATTTTTTAAAAAATATTCTTGCGAGATGTTTGCCCATCTTGTTGTTAATTTCATAGCTTGTTTTGTCTTTTTATAATTGCACGGCAAAGCAACGCATTGATCTAAAACCATAATAATATCTGAACCTAAAATCATTTGAATTTCAATTGCTTTTTCTGGTGAAAGAAAAATTTTTTTTCCATCAACTTCTGAATAAAATTCAATTCCTTCTTCAGAAAATTTCACTTTTTGTTTTAGTGTTTCATTATTTTTTTGTTTTTGTCTTTCTCCTAATGAATACGCTTGAAATCCTCCAGAATCTGTTAAAATTGGACCATTCCAATTCATAAATTTATGCAATCCAGTTTTTTTAATTACTTTTATTCCTGGTCTTAACATTAAATGATAAGTGTTTGAAAGAATAATTTGGCTTCTTAAAGATTTAACTTCTTCCGGAGTTAAATTTTTTATTGCTCCTCGCGTAGCAATTGGCATAAAAAAAGGCCCTTCAATATTACCATGAGAAGTCTTTAATAAACTTAATCGCGCTTGAGATTTTTTTGATTTTTTAATTAATTGAAATTGAGTCATATTTATAAGGGGGGACAGTCCCCAAATTTCAAAGGCTCAAAAGCCACATAAATAAAGGTTTAAATGAGTATAAAATAGTATTTGGCATGATTTTGTTCAATTTATATTTTTTCTTTAAAAATTTTACTTTTAATAATTTTAAACAAAAAATCGCGCCAAATCACAAAAAAACTTTGTAGACCTTATGGTTATTGATCTTTTAGGGGGGTATTTTTTGGGGACTGTCCCTTCTTTTTTTTACATTGAAATTTGATCATACGATGTTGAAATAGAATCTTGAATAAATTCATCGTCCGCTTTTAAAAAAGTTTGTTTTAGTAAAACAATAGATTCATTTAGCCATTCTGGTTTTATGCTTAATTTAAAATTTGCTTCAATCTTAGTTTCAGAAAATGGCTCGCCAACATAAATTGGCAACCAATTAATTTCCCAACTCACTTCGCGAGTTTCTGGATTATATTTTATTTCCCCAGTCGTAACTTTACTTTCTTGTTTCCATTCTACATTTTCAGGTAAAAAAGTGGAGATCTTAATATTTTTTAAATTATTCATCGCATTGTTTAATTTCCAATTAACTTGATATTCGCTTTTGTTGTCTATTTTTGGCGGCCAAGCGCTATCACCTAAATGTCCAATTTCAATTTTAAGCTCCGCTTGTGTTTTAATTTTTGTTATAATTTTTTGGCTATTTATTTCAAAATCGCTTTGTTCTAATTCGTTTATTTTTGCTTTTACTTTAACTATACTTTCTAAATAAAAATTTTTTGGAAAATTTTTATCTTCAGCTTCGCTTTCTCCGGAAAATATTTTATCTTGAAGAAAAATTTTAAAGGGAATACTTCCTTCTTCTTTTGGTTTTAAAGAAAAAATTTGAGGAATTTGGTCTCTAGACCATGTTAAAAAAGCGTTACCTTCTATTGAATCAAGAAATTTATAAAAAGAGGAAGAATTCCGACTAACTAATTCTAATTCGCGAGGCAATGTTTTTGTTTCTAATTTTTGCCATCGTAAATTAGGGCTAGCTAATCTAGTTTCAAAAATTAAATTTTTAATTTCCGTCTCCCCATTGTTTTTATAAAAAATTTCATACTCTAAAATATCTCCCAAATTAGCCGATTGAGTTGCGGATGTTTGAGAATTTATTCTTAATTCTATAAATAAATTAGAAGCGATTAAAAAAACTATGCTAGTTTTTTCTGTTTGTAAACGAAATTTATTATCTTGATCAATAATTCCCAAACTTACTTTTAATTCTTTAATTTCTCCAATAACGCCTTTCATTTCCCCTTCTATTTTTAATATTTTTTCTTCTCCTGGTTGAAGATTGCTAAAAAACCAAATATCTTCGTCGCTTTGTAAAATTTCCGGTTCGGATTTTATTAATTTAAAATTTTCCGGATATTTAATAATAATTTTAATGGCTTCTAATGGCAAAAGGGTGTCATTCTTATATTTAATTTCATAACCAATTAATCCATCTGCTAAAACTTTTTCTGGCGCGTTAATATCTAAAACAACGCTTGCTTTATTTAAAATAGTCGTGATTGAATTATTTTTTTTAAAAAAAGACGAAAAATTAATTGGTCTATAATTTAAAATCGCGCTGATTGTTTTTGAAGTTCCAACTTCTCCCAAGAATTGTCCAAGAATTTTAATTTGTTTTTTTTCTCCAGCTTTTATTTTTTCTATTTTCCAAGTATTGGAATTTTCCATTGGCTCAAGAGAGGAAAATTTTAATTTAAAATCTGAAGGGAATTTAATGTCAACAGATAGGTCGATTAAATCTATACTCTCTTGATTGTCTAAATTTATTTGATAAGAAATTTCACTGCCAGAAGATATTTCTGTTGGTCCTTCAATTTGAAAAATAAGTTTTTCTCCAGAAAATTTCGCTTGTTTATTAAAAATTAAAAAACTAACCACGGATATTCCAAATATAATAAATAAAAAAAATAAAATTCTCATTAAAATTTGGATCGTTTTATTTTTTTCTTTATGTTCTAAGTGAAAAAAATCAAATTCTCTCCCCCTTTTTTCTATATTATAAATTTCATCCAAACCATTTTCGATTTTTTCCTTTTTGTTGTTTTCTATTTTTTTGGTCTTAAAATTAAAAGACATAAGATAGGTAATTGTTGACTAACGCTACGTTGTCAGAGTATAATTGAGGTATGAGATTAAAACTTCATAAAAACGCTCGGACAACATTCGCGATAAGAAAAGAAAT
>JAGUXS010000076.1 GCA_020061725.1 Patescibacteria group bacterium
AATACAAGATTAAAATCTTTAAACTATAAAACACCCTCTCAATACTTAAAAGAGGAAAAGGATATTGTTATACAACGTATCGTTATCTAACATTTAACTATACTTTTTAATCAACAAGTAATTATTTAAAAATCAGAAATTTTTTTATTTTCTTGTTTTCCTGTTTCCATATTTTTTAAACAAACCTCATTATTTTTTCTCTCGTTGTCTCCAAAAAATAAAACCTTTTTTATTTTCATATCATTCGCGTATTGCAAAGCCTTACTTATTGATCTAAATAAATAATCCATATCAACTTTATACCCCCTGTCTCTTAATTTTTTAACAATTTTTATCCCTGATTTAATATTTTGTTTGCCAATTGGAATAAATAATATATCAACAACTGTTTTTTTATTCGCTTTTTTAGAAAGTTCCAAAGCGTCAAAAATAGTTTCTAGGCCAAAAGAAATTCCAATAGCTGGTATTTTTTTTTGAGAATTTAAAAAATTGCCAATCATTTTATCGTATCTTCCGCCACCAGCCAAAGAACAATTTATTTTGTTTTTGTTTTTTAAAAAAACTTCAAAAACATTGCCTGTGTAATAAGCCAATCCGCGAGCTAAGCTAGGCAAAAAAATTACATTTTCTTTATCATCTAAATAAGATATGGTTTTTTCTATTTCTAATAAACCCTCTTGATTAATTAATATTTTTTTTAAATTATCAATTTTATCTTGATTATTTTTTCCTTTAATATTGATTAATTCTAAAATTTTATTTATCTCTTCAAGAGATAAATTCTTTTTTTCTAATTCTTCTTTTACTCCTTTTTTGCCAATTTTATTTAATTTATCAATTGAAATAATAATTTGGTCTCGAATTATTTCTGAAATTTTAACTTGATCTAAAATGGCATTAAGTATTTTCCGATTATTAATTTTTATTTCAACTTCTAAATTTAATTTTTTAAATACTTCCAACGCTAATTCAATTATTTCAGCGTCAATAATTTCATTTTTTATTCCGACGACATCAACGTCGCATTGCCAAAATTCTCTATATCTCCCTAATTTAATTGGCCCATCTCTAAAAACCTGTCCAATTTGATAGCGTTTAAAAGGCATTTTTAAATTTTGATTCATTCCAATAAAGCGCGCGAGCGATGGAGTAAATTCTGTTCTTAAAATTAATTTTCGTTTACCATTATCCTGTAATTTAAAAGCCTCTTTTAAAATATCCGATTCTTTGCCTTGAATATATTTAAAAGAAAATAAAGAAAACCTCTCTAAAATAGGGGTTTCTATTGGGGAGTAGCCAAAAATTTCAAAAGTATTTTTTAAAATATCAACTATTTTTTCTCTGGCAATTTTTTCTTCCGGTAAAAAATCCCTCACGCCTTTGGCTAATTGTAAAATGTTTGATTTGGGCATAATATAATAAAATGAAAAATTAAAAAATCAAAATGCAAAATAGGCAATACAAAAAAATGAGAGATTATAAATTTTAGATTTTAGAAACTAAATAAATTATAATTCAAAATTATTTTAATGTTCTATTGTCTCTTTGTTCTTGGAATTTATGGGACGAGCGACCGGATTTGAACCGGCAACAACCAGGACCACAACCTGGGGCTCTACCATTGAGCTACGCCCGTCAAATAAATAGAAATTATAAAATAAACAAAATTTAGGAAAAAATTTTTACAAAATCCTAAACCTCAATATCCAATGGCCAATAAAATCTCAAATTCCAAATAAATACAATTAGGGCTTGAGATTTATAATTTAATTAGGTATTAGAATTTGGTTATTAAGGTTTAATATAATATACACTATTCTCAATTCTTTTTAATCTTTTGGAATTACTTCTTTCCAAATTGGCAAAGGGAAATTTACTTTACTATTTTTAAAAGAAGTTCCTGATGTAAGGCATGTATAATCACTGCTATCTGTAATTTCTAAACTTAAACCTTTCTCTGGAAGCGATCCAGCAAAATATGTTCGGCTAATTGTGATTAATGTGGCATCGCCAGGCGGTGGTATTATTAATGGTATTGTTTTTTCACAAACCTTATTTATGTTACAGATTTCTCTTTCTAAACAATCGCTATCTTCTTCACATGAAACTCCAAATTCCCATGTTCTTTTTTTAATAACAACCCCAGCGCATTCTGGCAAACTCAACCCTCCTCCGCAAGGCTCTGGATCATTTCCTGTAAAATAAATTGTCTCTCCCGCGCTAACGTTTAGTTCTTTGCAATCTCTATAATTTTCTCTATCTTTTGAACATTTAAGGCTTACTTGCGGATAAGGATGCTTAGGGGTAGAAAAAGATGTTCCTGTTACAAAATCCGACCATTCTATTCCATTAACCTGAACGCTAACTTTCCAATAATATGGTTTTTCTCCAGTTATTCCGCCATATTGAAGTTTTCCTCCATCTTCTAAAATAGTAGAATAAAAATTATTAGACCCCTCTGGTTCTTCTGGTAATATTTTTTCTTTCTCTATAATATAAGGCTCAACAAAAAATTGATCATCATCAATTTGAATACGATATCCTGTTTGCTTATCGCTAGGCTTGCAGCCCGCAAAAGTCCAATTTAATTGAACTTGCGGGTTTTCTCCATTATTAGAACAATTATCTTGCAAAACAATTAAGGATACGACTCCGGGTTTATAGGTTGGAGTAAAAGTGCTTACTTTATAATTTGCGCCGGGACAGCCCTCATTTTTACAATTAAAACTAATCCAACCAAAATCTTCCGACCAAGCCCAACCTGTTAAATTGTCTATTATATCATCATCTCTTTTTACCCTATAATTATTTCCACTCATTTTAATCCACCCCTTAGTGCTTTCCACTTGAGCCCATCCTGTAACAATTTCGGTACCAGCATCACCACAAACTGTTTTTATTTCTATTGTAGCTTCATTATTAGGAGTTGTTGGATAAGGACCCGAAGGACCAAAATTAATCCAACCAATATTTTCCGACCAAGCCCAACCAGAAAACTTCCCAGTGCTTGTATCAATACTAACTCCATAATCTATAGTTTCACAAGTTCCTGCTGGCTTGCCTTCAATTGCATTATTACAATTTAAACTAATCCAACCAATATTTTCCGACCAAGCCCAACCACGAGTGTTGCCAATCGCTTGAACTTGATGAGAAAAAATAAAAAAAACACTC
>JAGUXS010000058.1 GCA_020061725.1 Patescibacteria group bacterium
AACCACTTCCGAGTTCTTTTTCAGAACATGCCCAGCGACCTTTTACCAGCCAATTCCAGTCCACTGCATGTTCCGTGTAAAAAATGTCTCCTTCCGAATCGCTATAAAGTATACTATATGTCTCTGACATTTCTCCCTCCTTTTTTTATTTTCGAAATTCAATACTACTAAAAACATAAAAACACAATAATGTTAAAATGTCAAGAGTTTAATAAAAAAACTAAAATTATTTTTATTGGCACGGCTGAATTTGCGGCTGTGATTCTTAAGGCTTTAATTAAAGATGACTGGCCGATTGAATTAGTTATTACTCAACCAGATAAACCAGTCGGTCGCCAGCAGATTCTAACGCCACCGCCAGTCAAAGAAGAGGCACTCAAATATAATTTAACCATTTCTCAACCTCTTAAAATTAGTGAAAGCTTTTCTGAAATTAAAAAAATCGCGCCTGATTTAATTATTGAGACATCCTACGGACAAATTATTCCCAAAAAAATTTTGGATTTAGCCAAATTCGGCTCACTTAATCTTCATCCCTCGCTTCTGCCTAAATATCGCGGACCGAGTCCAATCCAAGCAACTATTTTGGCTGGGGATAAAATAATTGGCGTAACTATTATACTGATGGATGAAAAAGTTGATCATGGACCAATACTCGCGAAGCGAGAATTAAAGAATGATGAATTAAGAATTATGAATTATGGAGAATTAAATAGAAAACTTGCGGAATTAGGAGCAAATTTATTAATTGAGATGTTGCCGAAATTTATCAAAGGAGAAATTGAACCGCAGCCCCAAAATGAAATAAAGGCAACTTACACGAAGATTTTAACCAGAGCCGATGGTAAAATTGACTGGCAAAAAAGCGCGGAAATGATTGAACGTCAAATCCTGGCTTATAATCCTTGGCCCGGCAGTTGGACTGAAATAAATTTAAAAGGTAAAATAAAAAAGTTAAAAATAATTGAGGTAAAAATATTAGAAACCGAGAAATCCAATTCCGAAATTGGCAAATTATTTTTAAGTAAAAATAAAAAAATGGCCGTTTGTTGCAGCCAAGGCAGTTTAGTTTTAGAAAAAGTTCAACCGGAAGGAAAAAAAGAAATGTCAGGCATTGATTTTTATCACGGCTATAACTATCTCAAACAACTAAATTAATTTTGGGGAATCATTTTAAGACCCTTTTTATTTTTTCTAGAATCTGATCCGGCGTAAAATAAGCTTTAACTAAGAAATCTACCGCTCCCAAAGCCAATCCTTTTTGAATTTCTTCCTTTTGACCAAGATTAGATAAAATCACCACCGGAATCAAGGATGTTGAAGGGTCTTTTTTTATTCTAGTTAAGACCTCAAAACCATCGATTTCTGGTAAAACCAGATCAAGTAAAATCAAATCTGGCTTTTCTTCTTTAACTTTTTTTAATCCCTCTTCACCGTCTATTGATTCCACAACTACAAATCCTTCAACACTGAGTTTACGTTTAACTAAATTTCTTAGAAATTTTTCGTCCTCAATAATTAAAATTTTCTTGGGCATAATTTTCATTCTTAATTTTAAAATTTAAATTATCTTATTAAGCTACTTTAAAATTTTCAGGTCTTCTTTCGTTTTTATTGGTTTTATTGGCAAGGTAAAAAAGAAAGTGCTGCCCTCGCCCTCTTCTGACTCAAACCAAACTTTACCTCGATGTGCCTTAATGATATTTTTAACAATAAAAAGTCCTAATCCCGAACCTTCTGTTTCCAGTTTGACCACATTATTTGCCCGAAAAAACTTAGTAAAGATTCTATCTTCTTGATTCTTAGGAATACCTATGCCTGTATCTTGAATAGAAAATTCTATTTCTTTGTTATTTCGTTGCAAAGAAATAGTTATCTTACCTTTTATTTTACTATATCTAATAGCGTTTTCAACCAGATTCCTAATAACCAATTCTATTTTTTCTCTATCCAAGTAAAGAAAGGGAAACTTTTCTTTTGGTTTTTTCAATTCAAAAGTTAGTTGTTTTTTTCCAATCTCCTGCCCCAAAGAACCGATGACTGATTGAATAATAACTTCAATATCAGTCAAGGTAGGATTTGCAATAAATCGCCCTTCTTCAATTCTCGTAATATCCAAAAGTTCATTTACTAAACTGATCATCCTTTCATTGGCAGAGTAAGTTTTTTCCATAAATTCTTTTTGCTCTTGATTCACTTTTCCAAAATCGCCATCTAAAAACATTTTGAGACACCATTTTATTTCTGATAAGGGAGTTCTTAGTTGATGAGCAGCTAAAGAAACAAATTCAGTTTTTAATCGCTCAACGGTTTTTTCACGAGAAACATCATGAAAAATGGCTAAATAACCCATGGCTTCGGTCTCTTCAAATAAAGGAATAGTTGTAACCTCCATTGTTAAACTTTCAGTCGGAGAAAATTCACATCTTGCAACTTTTTTAATTCTGCCTTTTTCAAAGATTAAATTTATTAATTGTCTAAAAAAGTAAGCATCTTGAAGTTCATCAATTTTTTTACTTTCAATTTTTTCTCTTTTTTTACCAATCATTCTTTCTGCCTCAGGATTAACCAGAGCAATAAAACCTTCTGGATCAAGTACTATTAAACCATCGGTAAAATTATTAATGATAGCTAAGGTTTTATCACGTTCGTCTTCGGCTATATTTTTGGCTAATTCCAATTGTTTGACTCTTACTTTTTCTCTTTTTATTAATTCTTGATGCTGAAGAGCGTTAGCTAAAGCAACCCCGCTAATTCTACCTAAATTTTCCAAAAGTTCAATGTCTTTTCGCCTATAAGGCTTTAAACTTTGTTTTTTACCCAAAGCAAGTAACCCGACAACCTTGTCTTCTAAAAATAAAGGAATTAAAACTTCAATTTCGTTATTCTGGAGCCAGGCCAAAGTGTCTTGACGTATTGGCTGATATTTTGGCTCAGCTTCTATAGCTTCTTTTTCTAATATTTCTGGATTTGCCTCCATCCATTCAGTCAAGGGATGATTTTTAATTAATAACAACATTTTTTTTCGATTATTTAACATTTTTTCATAACCCAACTCTCCTTTTATTAGTAGAAAAACTCTTTGAGGATAAAGCGTCTCATATATTCCATTAAGAAACTTTTTGGTTAATTGATTTAGATCAATTGTTGTTGCTAAATCTTCGCCTAAATCAAGAAGAGTTCGCTGATAATCATAAGCTCGACGCCTAAAAATGTGATCAATCTGGGGTTTAACTTTTCCCAAATACCAACTAAAAAGATAAATTATTGCCAATAAAATCAAAGCTACTATTAGAGGATTGCGTCTGATAATCCAACCTCCTATTAAAATATGAATCAAAAATAATGGTAGTCCGAGAGCTAACGACGTGATTAACCACAAAAAGGTTTTATGAATTACGGTTTCAATTTCCAGGGCCCGGTAACGAACGATGGCATAGCCGGTTAAACTAATAAAAACAAAAAAATTGAGATAGCCGTAAGGATAAATTTCAATACCTAAACCCGGCATATAATCACCGGCGC
>JAGUXS010000092.1 GCA_020061725.1 Patescibacteria group bacterium
TCTCTTGACGAAGGGCTAAAGTTGTACGAGAATTTTTATGTAATCTTACTTGCATAGGTTGTTATTATATCAGACAACCTATCGTTAGTCAACAATTAAGTGTTTAAAAATTTTTATCATCAAAAATTTAATAAAAATTAGAAAGTAAAAATTATTTTTTAGATTAATTTAATTTTGGTATCTTAAAATTTTATTTTCTTATTTTTGCATTATTATTTTACATTTTAATTTTTGCATTTTTGTTTTATGCTTCATTTTCCTCTATATTGCAACGCTTCAGCGATGTGACTTTTTTGAATATTTTCCGATTCAACTAAATCAGCGATTGTTCGAGCTATTTTTAAAATTCGATAAAAACTTCTTGTTGATAAATGAATTCGATCAACAGCTAATCTAAGCAATTCCAAACTCTCTTCATCAACTTTGCAAAATTCTCTTATCTCTTTATTTTTCATCTCCGAATTGGTGATGATTTTATGTTTTTTAAAACGGCGCAATTGAATTTTTCTCCCTTTTTGAACTCTTTTTCTAATTTCTTGCGACGACTCCGCCACTTTTTCTGAAGTTAATTCTTTAAATTCCACTTGCGGAACTTCTAAATGCAAATCCATTCTATCTAAAAATGGTCCAGAAATTTTTTTTTGATAACGTTCAATTTGTAACGAACTGCAAACGCAATTTTTTTTAGGATCGTTTTGATATCCGCAAGGACATGGATTTTGACTAGTAATTAAAATAAAATTGGAAGGAAATTTTAATGTTCCCTGAGCTCGAGAAATAACCACTGTTCTATCTTCTATTGGTTGCCTCAATGATTCTAAAACATTTCGAGGAAATTCTGGCAGTTCGTCTAAAAATAAAATGCCTCGATGAGCCAAACTAATCTCTCCTGGTCTAGGAAACTGTCCTCCCCCAACTAAAGCGACTGCCGAAGAAGAATGATGCGGATTTCTAAACGGTCTTTTAAAAATTAAAGGTTGATCCGATGGCAAAAGCCCAACAATGCTATAAATTTTTGTCACTTCCAAAGCTTCTTCTGGTGTTAATAGTGGTAAAATAGACGGCATTGCCATGGCTAATAAAGTTTTTCCACTGCCCGGAGGACCTTTCATTAAAACATTATGTCCGCCAGTGGCCGCAATTTCCAACGCCCTTTTAATAAATTCTTGACCTTTGATATAGGCCATATCTGCTTCAAATTCCACTTTTTCCAAAGAAAAATCTCTTACCCCCTCTGAATAAAAAGGAACAATTTCTTCTTCTTTTGTTAAATGCCTAATTAATTGATTAAAATCTTTAATTGGAAAAATTTTTAATCCTTTTACTAAATTCGCTTCTTTAATATTAATTTCTGGAATATATAAATTTTCTATTCCTTGCTGCTTGGCAAAAATAACCATTGGTAAAATTCCATTGGCATGACGAAGTCTTCCATCTAAAGCAAGTTCTCCAATAAAAAGAGTGTTTTTTACATCAAATTCAATTTTATTTGAAGCTAAAAAAATTCCTACGGCAATAGGAAGATCATAGGCTGGTCCTTCTTTTTTAATGTCAGCCGGAGCTAAATTAATAGTTAGCCGTCCACGAGGAAAATCCAATCCGCTATTTTTAATAGCCGATCTCACCCTTTCTTTAGACTCTTTAACAGCAACATCAGGCAATCCAACGGTTGTTATATTTGGCATCCCTCCTAAAATATCCACTTCCACTTCCACTAGCGCGCAATCTAATCCAACAACAGCCACTGAATTAACTTTGGCAAACATAAAATATAAATTATAAATTAATTGGTTAAATTGTTTTTAATTGTAAAAGTTTTTCTAATCTTATCACTCTTTTTTCTAAAATTTCAAATTCTTCTAAGTCAACTTTCTTTTTAAATCCATTTTTTATAAATTCTATGTCGGTTTTAATGATTTCAACATCCACTTTTATTGAACCAATTATTTCAGTATGAGAATCTAGTGTTTTAGTAAGAATATCTAAAGCTTTAGAATGAATATCTAATGTTTTTTTGATATCTAAATATTGTTCAGCTATTACGCCTACTTTAGAATCAAAATCTTCTATACACGCGCCTAAATAATGTTGATATTCTTTTCGTTGTTCTTTTATTTGAGATTCAAAATTTTTAGTTGAAACATTTAAATAACGCTGATATCCTTCACGTTGTTCTTTTAAAATTTTTCCTAATTTTTTTTCATTGATTTCCATAAAAATTAATTTAAAATTAAATAAATCTTAAAGCTATAAACCATAAGCTATTTTCACGCCTTTCCCCATTGTAGAACACAAAGTAATATTTTTAATATAAATTCCTTTTGATTTTAAAGGTTTACTTTTTTTTATTATTTCTAAAAATGTTTCAAAGTTCTCTTTTAATTTTTCTAAAGGCCAAGAAACTTTACCAATAACTTGATGAACATTTCCTGAATCATCATTTTTAAAAGTTACCTTGCCTTTTTGTAATTCTTCAATAGTTTTTTTAATATTTGTTGATACTGTTTCAGTTTTTGGATTAGGCATCAATCCTTTTGGTCCTAAAATTCTAGCGATTTGAGCTAAATTTTTCATTATTTCAGGCGTGGCAATCGCAACTTCAAAATCGCATTTTCCTGTTTTTTTAATCTCTTCAATTAAATCTTCTCCGCCGGCCATTATTCCCATTTTTTTAATTTCTTTAAGTTCATCTTCTTTTTCAGTAAAAACAACGATTTTTTTTGATTTTCCAGAGCCATGTGGCAAAACTATAGTTCCACGAACTTGTTGATCTCCTTTTTTAACATCAATGCCTAGCTTTATATGCGTCTCTACGCTTTCGTCAAATTTAGCCTTGACGTTTTTTTTAATTAATTCAATAGCTTCATTTAAATTGTATTTTTTTTCTTCCATAATAAATTATTAAAAGTTTAAAATTAAAAAATTAAAAATTAAAAAAATTTCTAATTTCTAATTTTCAATTTTTATTAACCCTTCGCCTTTTGCTAATTAAATTTAAGTTTATTTATATATTTTGTAAAAATTAACCCCCTAAGAAAATTCAAAAAAACCGAGGGGTAAAATTTTCAAACTCAACCCTCCACTGAAAAATTATACTTTTAGTCAAAAACACAAAATCATTTTAAGAAAGTAGGGTTTGTTGTAACGAATTTTTAATTAAAAAGAGTTAAAATTTATGTTTCTTGCGCATTAAGAAAATTAATAAAAATTAAAATTAAATTTTTAATTTAAAACTGTAATTTTATACTTTACATTTTTCACTTTAAACTTTTAATTTAAAATTTCCAATCCCATCTGCCGCGCAGTGCCTTCAATAATTTTCATTGCCGCTTCAACATTATCCGTATTAAGATCTGTCATTTTTTCTTCAGCAATCTGTCTTATTTGTTCTTTGGTTACTTTACCAACTTTATTTTTATGCGGTTGATCCGATCCTTTTTTAATATTAGCCATTTTTTTTAAAAGTTCAGAAGCTGGAGAGATCTTTAAAATAAAATCAAAAGTTCGATCTGTATAAACAGTAATCTCCACCGGAATAATATCCCCTGCCTTTTGTTTTGTCGCTTCGTTAAATTTCACGCAAAAATCCTGAATATTTAAACCGTGTTGCCCTAAAGCAGGTCCAATTGGCGGAGCTGGATTTGCTTGCCCAGCTGAAATTTGAAGTTTTATAATTGTTTTTATAGATTTCATAAAAAATCAAAATACAAAATGACAATGCAAAATTAAAAAAAAATTAATAATAAACCTTTTAAGATTCTATTAAATTTTTATATTCCTCATGAGCTTTTTTAAAAAGTGAAGCAGCTATCTCACGGTTTGCTTGATATTTCCCTCTCTTTTCTGTTTTCTTTTCTGTCATTCTTTCTTTTTTTCTTTTTCTTTTATCTTTTTTTATTCTTTTAATTTCTTTAAAAGCCATATAAGCTGTATGTTCTTTTTTTAGCTTCCTTAATTATTTGTTCATTTATTATTTTTTCAGGAGACTTCATAAAAATTTAAAAATTTAAAATTTTCTTCCAAAAAGGACAAAAATTGAAAATTTAATTTATTTTCAATCTTTTCATCATTTCATTTCTTAATTTATTTTTTGGCAACATATTAAAAATTGCTTTTCTTAAAATTTTTGTTGGATCTTTTTTAAAAACTTCTTTCATTTTAATTTTTTTTAACCCTCCGGGATAACCTGTATGATGAAGATATTCTTTGTTTTCCATTTTTTTTCCTGTAATTTTTATGGCATTTGCATTATTTATTTCAACAAAATCTCCTTGATTTAAATTTGGCGTAAAATTTGGTTTATTCTTTCCACGCAAAATAATAGCCACTTTTGTGGCTAATCTTCCTAAAACCTTGTTTGTTGCGTCAAAAATATAAATTTGTCTATCAATTTGCTTCATAAAAAATAGTCCGTAACAAATTCCAAATGCTAAATTAAAATAAATCAAAAACTAAATATCAAAAATCAAAATCACAGATTAAAAACTCCTTAAATCTTTTTTATGTTTTGTTTTTGTATTTTGGTTTGTGGTTTTGATATTTGGTTTTTGCTCTTTGGTTTTTTTTATTAAGATTTATTTGTAATTTGTAATTTTAAATCAGACTTTAAATTACATTTTGTAAATTAATATTTTTATATAAATTCAATCTGCGCCATTTTTGCCGCATCGCCTTTTCGTTGACCTAATTTAATAATTCGCGTATACCCCCCCCTTATTTCTTTATATTTAGGACCTAATTTTTCTAAAACTTTTTTAACTGAAATCTTAGTTGGCAAATAAGCCAAAAGTCTTCGATGTGTTGTTAAGTTATTTTCTTTCCCAATTGTAATTAATTTTTCCACTATACTACGCAATACTTTTGCTTTAACTTCTGTGGTTTTTATTTTTTCATAAATAACCAAACTATCCGCTAAATTTTTCAATAAAGCGATTCTTGGCCCAATCTTTCTATCTAAAATTTTCCCTTTTTTTCTATGACGCATAAAATTAGCTTGTAGCTTATAAAAATTATAATGTATTCTGTATTCTGTATTCTGTATTCTATATTCTATATTCTATATTCTATATTCTATATTCTATATTCTATATTCTGTATTTATAATTTAAAATTATTTTAGTGTTTTTTTGTTTTTTTATTTTCTTGCTTTTTTGCCTTTTGTGTTTTTATGTTTTAGTGTTCTAGTGTTTTTGTGTGTTTTTTCTTTAATTTCTTTTTTAATTTTCTTTTCTTTCTTCTCTTTTTTCCCTTTTACTTCCTTTTCATCTGATACTATAACAATAGCTTCTTCTTTTTGTCCCTCTAATATAAAATTAAAATGATCAATCAAAATTTGAGCAGAATCTTGTAACGCTTTTTGCGGAGTAAGAGTCCCGTCTGTTTCAATATCTAAAATCAATTTATCGTAATTAGTTTTTTCTCCAACTCTAACATTTTTAATTTCCATGCCAACTTTTCTTACTGGAGTAAAAATAGAATTTGTCATAATTACGCCTAATTCAAATTTATCTTTTTCTTTATCTTCAACAGGAACATAACCACGACCTTGTTCTACCCAAATTTCCATTTCTACTTTAGCGTTTTTATTAGTTGTCGTTAAAATATCTAAATCTAGATTAGTTATTTCCACTTGAGAGGGAAACTTAATATCTTTTGCTTTTACCTTTTTTTCTCCCTCTACGTTTAAAATTAATTTATATAACCCCGGACTAATAATTTTTACTCTTAAAAGTCTTAAATTTAATATAATTTCAACCATATCTTCTTTGACATAAGGAATAGTGGAAAATTCATGACTAATTCCTTTAACCTTTACTGCGGTAACAGCTGCTCCGGATAAAGATGATAATAAAATTCGTCTCAAGGCGTTTCCTAAAGTTACGCCATAGCCGGGATAACAAGGTTCAATAATAATTTTTGCTTCATTTTTATTTTCGCTATTTTCTTGAACCTCAATTTTTGTCGGTAAAAATATTTTTTCTAACATAAAATAAATTCCTTACCTTTAAAATAAAATACTCTGTGGTTTGTCGCAGAGATAAATAAGAGATAAATAATAATTAAATAAATCTTTTTAAATAATTTGAGCAAAAAGTTCTAATGAAAAAATTTCTTCAGCTTCTTTTTTGTTTAAAATATTTTTAGCTTGGAGAATTTCTACTAATCTAATCACCTTTTTATCTTCTTTTCTCATCAAAACAATTAAATCTCCTTTTAAATCAAATAATTTTTCATCTAAATAATCTATAGTTACCATAGTTGTCATTTTTGAATTAATTTCATTAATTTCTCTTTTTAATTCATCTCGTGTCTCATCAATTACTGGTAAAATATTTTGTTCAATAAATTCACAAATCCCCTCTATAATTTTTTTTGATTCATCTTTCATTTCTTTGAAAAGACTATTATTTGACTCTTTCATTTCTTTGCGAACATTACCAAATTCATCTTTCATTTCTTTGAAAAGACTATTATTTGACTCTTTCATTTCTTTACGAACTTCAGTAATTTCTTTCTTAATTTTTTCTTCAACAACTTCGCCAATTTTTTTTAAATCTTTTTCTTCTAACATAAAATAAAAAAATAGACAAAATATAAATTTATTTATAATCTTAATAAGATTATAAATAAATAAAAAAATTTGTCAAATTTTTTTTGAAAAATTTTTTCGTGATAGTTATTCTGTTGACGTTAAAACTGACTCTTTCATTTGTTCCAAATTTTGATCAGACGTTTGTTTTGAATTTTGATCATTTAAAATTGTTTGGGATTTAGTTAAATCTCCACAAGAAGATTTAA
>JAGUXS010000017.1 GCA_020061725.1 Patescibacteria group bacterium
AAGTTGTTATTTTTTTGGCTAAAAATAGCTAAAATTAAACCATAAAATTACATTTGGCATGAATTTGATTAAAATTTTACTTTTACATTTTAAACCTATGTTTAAGTATCTCGTGTTTGGGTATAGTAAATCCAAACAAAATTAAAACACAAAATCATTTTAGGAAGGTGTTTGTTATAACAAATTTCTTTGGCTAAAAAAAATTAACTAAAATTTAATTTTTTTAAAATTAACAAGGGTTGAAGTTAAATCATAAATCTAAATTAGAATTTGGTTTTAAATTTTGCCAATGTGAATTCTTCTTTTTAAGAAAATTAAAATAACCAGCCACGGCAATCATTGCCGCATTGTCAACGCATAATTTTTTTTGAGGAACTAAAAATTTGACATTTGACGTTTGACGTTTAACATTTAACAAAAATTGTTTTTTTAATTTATTATTGGCCGCGACTCCGCCGGATAAAATTATTGTTTTAACTTTATATTCTTTAGCCGCTTTTAGGGTTTTAAAAATTAAAACATCAATGATTGTCTGTTGAAATTCATAACAATATTCTGGAATTTTTTTCTTCCAATCCTTGTCTTTTTTTAATTGATATAACACCGCTGTTTTTAATCCAGAAAATGAAAAATTATAATCATCGCTATAAATCATTGGTCGTGGTAAACTAATTAACTTGTGGTTTATGGCTTGTGGCTTTTTAGAAATTGAAAACTTTACGGCTTCAGCCGCTATAGTTGGTCCTCCTGGATAACTTAAATTTAACATTTTGGCCACTTTATCAAAAGCTTCACCTGCCGCATCATCTTTTGTTTGACCAATCTTTTTATATTTTAAATGATCCTTCATTAATATTAATTCAGTATGCCCGCCACTTACAATTAAACACAAAGCGGGAAATTGAATTTTTTGAATTTTACCAGTCAGAGACTGATCAGTTTTTAATTGAAATTTCAAATCCTTTAACAAACTCAAAACAGATTTTTGAATTTGTTTAGAAATTAAAAATTTAAAATTAAAAATTTCATCAATAAAATTAGCGTAAATATGTCCCTCTAAATGATTAACGCCAATTATGGGCTTATTCCAAAGATAAGCTAAAGTTTTGGCTGTTTCAATGCCAACTAAAAGAGAGGTGATCAATCCCGGCCCAATAGTTACGGAAATTAAATCAATATTTTTTTTATTATTATTTTTTAACGCTTTTGTAATCACTGGTAAAATATTTTCTAAATGCGCGCGCGCCGCCACTTCTGGAACTACCCCTCCGTATTTTTGATGAATTTTAATTTGAGATGAAACTACATTAGAAATAATTTTAATTTTTTCTTTTTTTATTTCTACTAAAGAAGCCGCAGTTTCATCACAAGAACTTTCAATTCCTAAAACTAACATAAAATTGTATTTAAAAAATAAAAATGATATAATAAAATTAAATTTATAAAATTATATTTATAATTTCTTATATGGATTTTCAATTATTTCAAATTATTAATAATTTGACTGGAAAAAATATTTGGCTTGATAATTTTATGATATTTTGCGCTGAATATTTAATTTTTGGATTGTTTTTAATTTTAATTTTTTTATTTTTTAGTTTAACAAAAAAAAGGAGGAAAATTCAATTAATTATTTTTACTTTCAGTTCAACAATATTAGCTTGGCTTTTAAATCATTTAATTTCTTTAATTTATTTTAGGCCAAGACCATTTGCGACTCACAATAATGTTTTTCTATTAATTCAACACAACCAAGATAAATCTTTTCCTTCTGATCATACGACAATCGCTTTTGCTTTGGGATTAAGTATTTATTTGTTTAATAAAAAATTAGGAATATTCGCTTTAATATGCGCTTTTTTTATCGCTTTTGCCAGAATTTTTTCCGGCCTTCATTATCCTTTGGATATTTTGGGAGGAATTGTTATGGCTAGTTTAGTTATTTGGGGAACACAAAAAATAATTCATAATTCATAATTTTTATGTCTCCTACATTAAAACAATACACCATTAGTTTGTATGAATCTTTAAAAGATAAAAAAAAGATTGATCAAATTGATCAAAGGATTTTTAATTTTGTAAAAATTTTAAAAAAAAACAATCATCTAAAATTAAAAAATAAAATTATTTTAGAATTTGAAAAATATTGGAAAGAAAAAAATGGAATATTTGATGTTTTAATTAAAACTACTAAACCTTTAGAAAAAACGCAAAAAGAAAAATTAACTAATTGGATTATAGCTCGCGGTTCGCAACTTGTAAATAAAAAAATAAAAGAAATTAAAATAAAAGAAAAAATTGATAGGAATTTAATCAACGGAATGATTTTAAAAATTGGCGATTCAATAATAGATAGCAGCGCAAAAAAACAATTAGAAAAATTAAGAGAATTCTTAAAATAATTTTTTAGACAAAAAAACAAAAATATAATTTAAAATAAAAGCGAGTTTTGCTGTTTGAAAAATTTTCTTTATAATTTTTTAATTTTGATTTGTATTTTTGATTTTTAAAAAGTTATCAACAGTTTTTATTTATTTTTTATTTGTTTTTTAAAAAAAATTATATTAATATAAAAAAATAATAAAAAATATTTTTATAAATTTTAAACTTAAAAACTTAACACCAAACGAAAGGGGGTGGGATAAATGGCAGCAAAAAAACAAGCAAAGAAACAAGTAAAGAAAAAAAAATAAATAATATTTTTTTTGTTACTCTTAAAAAATAAAACTTTCCGAATGGGAAAGTTTTATTTTTTTATATATCAGAAAGTGTGTTTTTATTTAAATAATTTTATTTTATCACTCATTTAAACTTAAAAAAATAATTTTTATAAAAAATATAACACTCATAGAAATTCAGAAAATTTTTGCCTATTTTATTTTTTTGTTTTATAAAATATCAAGCGTCATCTGTTTTAATATTTTTTTACTTTCCGGAATTCTAATTTCTCCATAAACTCCGTCATAACCCGGAGTAATAATTATTTTTTCTTCGCGCGTATTTTTTATCGCTTCAACAATTTCAATTGAAGCGATTTTTTTTAATTCGTCGCAATCTAAATTCAAAAGAATATTAAATTCATTTTTTCCTTGTCTAATTAAATTAAAATATTCTCTTTCTACTTTTTTAGAATTTTTTCCTTGATTAAAAACTCCGGAAATAATTTCTTGAAGAGGAATTATTTTTTTAAATGGAATAAATTTTTTAAAATCAATTTTATCAATAGAACGATCGGCTAATTCTTCAACGCGATATAAAACCCCTTTGATCAATGGTCTTTTGCATTTTGGACAAATTCCTTGATATTTTTTTGTTTGCTCTGGAGAGAAATTTATTTGACACTCCCGATGTCCGTCAAAATGATATTTTCCTTGCTCTGGAAAAAATTCAATTGTCTCTAATAATTTACCATTTGAATTTTTTGACTGCTGAATAATTTTTATAATTTCTTTATAACTTAAATTTTTAAATTCAAAAACATTAACCTCGCGTCCAAGATTTTGCAAAGAATGCGCGTCTGAATTAGAAAGTAATGTAATTTTGTCCAAAGCGGAAAATTGATGATTCATCGCTGGATCTGAACTAAGGCCTGTCTCAATGGCATAAATGTACGGCGTTAATTCTTCAAAACACTCTTCAATTGAATCAAACCCAGACTTAGAACCAAAAATTGAAAACCAAGGAGTCCAAGCGTGAGCCGGGATAATCAAACAATCTTCCGAAATATCAAAAATTATTTTTGCCAATTCTTTAACATCAAGGCCTAAAATTGGTCGACCGTCTGATTTTAAATTTCCTCGTAAAGAAAGTTTAATGTTAATTTTTTCCACTGTTTTAAAATCCGGAGCAAAAATTAAAATATGAACGCGTCTACCTTTATTATTTTTAGTGTAAATGCAACTAATTTCAGTAGTAAAAATAAATTTAACGCTAGGTTGATTGTTTAAAAAAGATTTTTTAATTTTAAAAAGACCTTCGTTTTCTGAGGGCTCTAGTTTTTCTTTAAGTTCAGCGATCCATGCCGGATAAGTAAAATCAGCGACAGTTAAAATATCAATCCCTTTAATTTTTGCCCATTGATTAAAATGTTCTAAATCCATTATCCTACTCGTCGCGCGAGAATATTTTGAATGAAAATGAAAATCCGCAATGTATCGCATAAAAAAAATTAAAGTTTAAAATTAAAAGTTAAAAATTTAAACCCGACTTTCACTAAGGAATTATACTTTTCGAACTAAAATTAACACAAAATCATTTTAGGTGGAGTATTTGTTGTGGCGAATTTCTCTGACTAAAGATTAACCTAAAATTTAATATTTTTTAAAATTAATAAAAATCGAATTTAAATTTCTTCCATCTCTCCCCAATTATCGCCAATTTTAATTTTGACTTCAATTGGAACTTTGAATTTTTTTACCTCAGGCGATTCTTCCATTTCTTGTTTAATAATTTTTTGTAGAAACTTAATATGTTGCGTCTCTACCTCAAAAATTAACTCATCGTGAACCTGTAAAAGCATTTTAAATTTTTTATTCTCTGACTTTTTATTTATTCTGATCATTGCTATTTTAATTAAATCGGCCGCCGTGCCTTGAATAGGCATATTTACCGCCATTCGTTCAGCCGCGCTTTGAACCTGAAATATTTTTGAATTTATTTCCGGCAAGTATCGACGACGTCCAAACAAAGTCTCCGCATATTCTTTTTCTTTTGTTGTTTTTTTAATTTCTTCTAAATAATTTTTGATACCTTTATAAATTTCAAAATATTTTTCAATAAATTTTTTTGCTTTGTCTGGAAAAATCCCCGTTCTTTGAGCTAAACCATACACTCCCATTCCATAAATAATTCCAAAATTTATCGCTTTGGCTTGTTGTCGCATTTCTGAAGTGACTTGATTTAATTCGCATTCATTAATTTCAGCCGCCGTTCTAATATGAATATCTTCTCCATTTTTAAACGCTTGAATCATTTTTTTATCATTTGCCAAAGAAGCGATAACTCGCAATTCAATTTGAGAATAATCAGCAGTGATTAATTTACACCCTTTTTCAGCAACAAAAGCCGTCCTGATTTCTTTGCTAAATTTCCCTTTAGCTGGAATATTTTGCAAATTTGGATTAGAAGAAGATAGACGACCGGTGGCTGTAATTGTTTGATTAAAACTTGTGTGAACTCTCCCGGTTTTTAGATTGACTAATTTTGGCAAAGCCTCTGAATAGGTTGATTTTAATTTAAAAATTTCACGGTATTCAAAAATCAAATCAATAATTAAATGACTGCCTTTCATTTTTTCTAACTCTCCGGCAGCCGTGGAAATTCCAGTTTTTGTTTTTTTAATTTTATCAATAGAAATTTTTAAATCTTCAAATAAAATTTTTTTAAGTTGCTTTGGAGAATTAATATTAAATTTAGCGCCAGCTAATTCATAAATCTTTTCTGTCAATTGTTTTTCATAAATCATTAATTGTTCGGTTAATTTTTCTAAAATTTTCACATCAACTTTTATTCCATTCCTTTCCATTTGAGATAGGACAGAAATAAGCGGAATTTCTATTTTTTTAAATAAATCCCAAAGATTTTTTTCTTTCAATTCTAACATTAATTTATCGACTAATTGAAAAGTATAATCCGCATCCTCGCAAGAGTATTCAGCCATTTTTTGATCTGAAATTGCCTCCATTATTTGTTCTAATCTTTTTGCGTCAATTTTTTTTGGAATTTTAAAACCGACTAATTTCTCAAAAGAAATCATTTGATGACCTAATTCAGCAAAAATAACAGAATCTAAACCATGAACCCGACTGCCTGAATTTAATAAATAAGAAGCGATCATCGTGTCAAAATTTATTCCTTTTAAATCAATTCCCTGCTCTCTTAAAATTGCTAAATCAAATTTAATATTATGTCCATATTTTTTTATCTCTGGGTTTTCTAAAATTTTTCCTAAATTTTGCATTTTGAATTTTGCATTTTGAATTTTTACATAGTACGCTTCTCCTTTTTTCCAACAAAAACTTATACCTAATAATTTTGCTTTAAAAGGATTCAAACCTGTTGTTTCTGTATCTAAAGCAAACGCCTTTTGTTTTTTTAATTTTTCTAAAAAAATTTTAAACCCCTCGTCTGTGTCAACTAATTTATAATTTTCAATCTTGCGAGACTCAACATCAAAAAATTTATTTTCTTCTTGTTTTTGTGTTTTTGTAATTTCCGCTAGTTTGTTTAAAAGTGATTTAAATTCTAATTCTTGAAATAATTTTATAATTTTTTCTTGATCAAAATTTTTTAACTCGCATTTCTCTAATTCAATTTGTATTGGCGCGTCTTTTAATATGGTGACTAATTTTTTACTCAAAAACGCCTCATCTTTGTGTTCTAAAAGTGTTCTTTTTATTTTATCTTTAATTTGATCGTTTGTCGCTTTCAAGGCTATTTCATAAATTTTTTCCAAATTACCAAATTTTTTCAATAAATCAACGGCTGTTTTTTCACCAATTCCTTTTACGCCAAGAATATTATCCGATGGATCGCCTCGCAAAGCTTTAAAATCAATCATTTGTTTTGGACTAAGATTATAACGTTCTTGAACGGTTTTTGCGTCATAAATTATTGTTTCAGTGATTCCTTTTTTTAAAGTGTAAACTTTAGTATTTTCATTAATCAATTGCAAAGTGTCTAAATCGCCAGTAACAATAATTGTTTCAATAGGCGATTTTAAATTGATCATTGTTAATTGATTGCTAATCGTTCCAATTAAATCATCGGCTTCGTATCCGTCTTTTTCAAAAACAGGAATATTAAAAACTTCTAATAATTCTTTCACTCGAGGGAATTGATTATAAAATTCATCAGGCTGTTTTACTCGTTGGGCTTTATATTTTTCGAAAATTTTATGCCTAAAAGTCGGCGCTTTTCTATCAAAAACCACAACAAAATGAGTTGGATTTAATTCTTTTAAAACTTTTAAAAAAATCATAGCAAAACCATAGACAACGTTAACAAGTTCCCCTTTTTTTGTATATAATGGCGGCAAAGCATGCCAAGCTCGATGAAGCAAAGCATTCCCGTCAATGATAATAAATTTCATATGTTTTTCATTATAACAAAAAAGAGTTTTATTTTAAACTCTTTTTTGTAAATTATTTTTATTTTAATAGTTTATCTGCAATTAATGGAATTTTTTTTATAAAAAAATTTTTTACTTTTCTCCAACTGGCATTAAAATATATTTTTAGTTCTGGATCGCTTTCCGCGTCTTCAAAATAAACCAGAACTTTTAGAATATGATGATAATTATGCGCGATTGATGGATATTGGATTTTGAGCCGTTTAATAATACTTTCCAATGATTCAATATTATTTGCGCACCAATAAAGATCAAAAAAATCTCTTTTGCGTCCGCGTTGAGAAATAGCTATAATTTTCATCACGGCAATATCAATTTTATTAAGAACGCGAATTGAGCCATACGTTAAATATTTTTGTTTTGGGATAAAAAATGGATAAGCAATAAAGCTCACTTTAGCGCCTAATAATTCGCCATAGATGGTATTTTTTCTATTCACAGTTAACTTCCAATTTTCTTTTTCAATAAACTTTTCTAAAATATCTTCATTTTCAAATTTTTTTTCTTCGGAAAAAAAATCTAAATCAATTGAACGACGATGACCCGTTTGTAAAGATAGCGCGGTACCACCAGCTAAATACCAAGGCGAATTTTTTAACCATTTTTGTTTAGATAAAAAATCAAGAGCTTTTTTTGTTGTTCGAGGCAAAATATCAAAATAAAAATTTATTTGTTTTTGAGAATTAATGTCCATAAATTTTTAGTGTCTGGCCGCAAGCATCTTGATTTAGCGATAATTTTTCTTAATAATTTTTTATTATAAAAATCTAAAACCCATCTCGCTTCTTTGTCATTTCCAAAATCAGCCACTCTCTCAATAATATATTGAGCGTTTTTTTTAACATCTATTGTTTTAGGATCAACGTCCCAAAATAAAGCTTGTCTAAATTTCATATTAAAATAGGCAAAAATAACAGACAATTTAAGCAATTAAAAATATAAAATTATTTTTTAATATAAATTATTTTTAAATTTTAAACTAACTTTATTAAACTTTAAACTTATTAACTACAAGTTATTTTTTTATTTTTATTCCTCTTCAATCTCATATTTGTTGACTTACGATACGTTCTGTGATAAAATACAGAACATATGCAACTTAAATTACATAAAAATGCCAAGACAACTTTCATTACAAGAGAGTTAA
>JAGUXS010000085.1 GCA_020061725.1 Patescibacteria group bacterium
AATATGAACATAAGATTAAAATCTTTGAACTATAAAACACCATTTCAATATTTAAAAGAGGAAAAGGATATTATCATACAACGTATCGTTATCTAACATCTATTGATTTGGCTCCGCTTTTTTGGATTTTTATGGGAATAGGGATTTCTTTAATTTGTAAAGATTGTGAAATTAAAAATATAGAGACGCGTTGTAATGAGTCTCTATTGTCAAAATTTTTCTCTCCAATTTTTGTTAAATATATTTTAAGTTTTGTCGCTATTTTTTTAGTTTTAATAGTAATATTTTTTTCTTTTAGAATTATTCAAGCAGATCGTTTATTTGTCAAAGCATTACAAGTTCAAAATATTGATTTAGCTATAGAAAATTTAGAAAAGGCGATAAAAAAAATAAAAATCCAATTGATTATTATGTAATATTAAGCGATTTTTATTTTCAAAAGGGGATTGAAATGCATGATTTTAGTAATTTTGATAAATCTATAGAAATATTAGAAAAAATAATTAAAATACAACCTTATAATTATCGTCCTTATTTTATTTTAGGAAATACTTATTTAGAAATGGCTTTATTTACTCAGAATAAAAATTTAGTTTTTCAAAAGGCAGAGCAAGCTTTTAAAGAATCATTAAGATTTTATTCTAATTTAGAAGATAGTCGTTTGGCTTTAGGAATAGCTTTTATTCAACAGAAAAAATTTGATCAGGCTTTGATAGAATTTAAAAAATGTATAATGATAAATCATCAAAAAATTGAATGTTATTTTAATCAAGGGAAAATTTATGAACAACAAAAAGATTTTAAAAAAGCGCGAGAATATTATCAAGAAGGTTTAAAAATTAAACCGAACAATAAAGAAATTAAAAAAGCGTTAAAAGAATTAGAAAATAAAATATAATTTTTATTTATTTATAATTTCATATTGATTTTGAAGGATATTATTGAAATAGATAAAAAAATTATTAAGAATATTCCTTATGGAGTTTTAATAAAATCAGCTGACAGATTGTATTTTATTCAAGATTATGAATTAAGATATATTTCATCTTCAAAAGCGTTAAAAAAACTTAACCTAAAAAGAAAAAATATAATCGTTGTCGCCCCTGAAATATTAGATGATTATGAAGAAGGCGAACCATTAAAATAGTTATGTTAGAAATTTAGAGAATTATAAATAAATAAAAAACTGCGGAAAAGAGACTTCCGCAGTTTTTTTACACTTATTTTAAATGTGTGTAAATTGATCGAAGTTAGGGGAGGTTGTCCTAAGTGAAACAGGGGGGAATCTTATTTGTTCCTTGCGCGCTTAAGTTTATTTAAAATTTACAGCTAGATTAAACTTTAGTAAAATTCTAAAATACTAGAACGATTAATTTAATTAAATGGTTTAATTTATTTTCTAAATCTTTTTTGCCTATAATAAATTAAAAAACTATTTTTTTAAATCTCTGAATAAAGTATTGTTTGATTTTTACCATTTTTTTTAGCCTCGCGCAAAGCTTTATCTGCTTTAATAAGCCATTCTGTAATATTTTCTTCAGATAACCCCCCATTTTCTTTTATAATTTTTTCAATTTCTTCTTCTGAAATTTGAAAAATTCCTACGCTAAATGTTATTAAAATATTTTTTCCAGAAACGTCTTTTTTTTCAAAAACTTCTTTGAAAAATTCTAAATCAATATTTTTATCTCTAAAAGTCGGCATTTTATTAAGCACATCTAAAGAATTTTCCTTAATCGTATTAAGTGTGTTTTTTAATCGCAAAAAAGGCATTTTTTGTCTTTTTTCGGAAGACAAAGCAAGTCCTTTTTCATTTGTCGCTGCTGAAGAATATACAAAAGAAAATTCATCGCCCCCAAAACGCGCTATAATATCTAATGGACGAAAAATAATTTGAAATAAATTTGCCAATTGTTTAATTATTTTATTAGCTTCTTCATGACCGCAAGTATCATTTATATTTTTAAATCCATCAAGATCCACCATAGCCACGCAAAGCTCTTTACAATAAATACTTTCTTTTTCTTGATATAATTCTCTTTGAATGGTTCTAAATATAGTGGGAAAAATTTTTTTTTAAGAGCGGCTAAGTTTGGTAATCCTGTCAGCCAATCTATATGCGCTATACTTTCCCATTCTAATATTTTTTCAAGAAGAAATTTTTCTCGAATTTTTGCGATTTTTATTATATCGTCCTCGGTTAAATCTTTTTTTTCTTTTATTTTATCCCAGAAATTTTTTGTAATTTCTTTTATTTTTTTTAAAATCTTTTCTTTTTTTATTTCTATTTTTTTCTTTAAGTCTGTATCTTTTAAATCTATATCTTCAGTCGGATTCATAATTTCTTCTATTGATTTTTGTAAAATTTCCAAAATTTTTTCTTTTGTTATTTTTTCTGTTTCTTTTTCTGTTATTTTTTCTGTTTCTTTTTTTGTTTCTTCTATTTTTTCATGTTCATTAGACATATTTATTAAAATAAAAAAAATAAATTTACAATTTAAATATCCAAATTTTTTACTTTTTTAGCATGGGTTTGAATGAAATGTTTTCGAGGTAGGACATCGCTTCCCATTAAAATATCAAAAATTTCATCCGTTGCTTCTACATCTTCAATGGTTATTTGTTTAATTACTCTACGTTTAGGATCCATTGTTGTTTCCCATAATTGATCAGGATTCATTTCTCCTAAACCTTTATATCTTTGTATATCAATGGATTTATCTCCAGCTATTTTTATAATATCCTCTCTTTCTTCTTCAGAATAAGTGTAGTTTATTTGTTTATTAATTTGTATTCGATAAAGCGGAGGCTGCGCGATATAAAGATGTCCTTTATTGATTAATTCTGGAAAATAACGATAAAATAAAGTTAAAAGTAGTGTTCTAATATGCGATCCGTCAACATCGGCGTCAGTCATAATGATAATTTTATTATACCTTAATTTTTCTAAATTAAATTGCTCGGCGATATTTGTTCCCAAGGCGATGATTAAAGATTTAATTTCATTATTGGTAAACATTTTATCTAATCGTGTTTTTTCCACATTTAAAATTTTTCCTCTCAAAGGCAAGATCGCTTGAAATTCTCGATCTCGACCTTGTTTTGCGCTTCCACCAGCTGAATCGCCTTCAACAATAAAGATTTCCGCTTTTTGAGCGTCTCGCGTTGAACAATCGGCTAATTTTCCCGGTAGGGTTATTCCTTCTAAAACTCCCTTTCTTAAAATTGATTCGCGCGCTTGACGAGCGGCTAAACGCGCTTGAGCAGATAAAATACATTTATTTAAAATATGTTCAGCTTCTCGCGGATGTTCTTCTAAAAAAATATTAAAAGCTTCATTAAAAATTAAATCTACAATCGAGCGAACCTCTGGATTTCCCAATTTATTTTTTGTCTGTCCTTCAAATTGAGGTTCACTAATTTTTATGCTTATAATCGCGGTTATTCCTTCTCTTACATCTTCGCTAGTTAAATTTTCATCTTTTTCTTTTAAAAAATTTTGTTTTCGAGCGTAATTATTCAAAACTTTCGTTAAAGCGTTTTTAAATCCATTTAAATGCATACCTCCATCAATCGTAAAAATATTATTTGCAAAACTAAAAATTGTTTCTTTATATTCGTCTGTGTATTGTAAAGCTATTTCCACTTTAATTTCATCAATTTCTTTTTCAATATAAAAAACCGATTCATGTTTAGGTTCTTTGTGATAATTTAAATGTTTAACATAAGAAGCGATTCCTCCCTCAAAATAAAATTGATATTTAAG
>JAGUXS010000001.1 GCA_020061725.1 Patescibacteria group bacterium
CTTAAGAAAATTAAATGATTTTGATTTAGCCTTTATTACTCTGGTGGATAATTTTCAATCGGTAGAAATCGAGGATTATCCTTACTGTATTTTTTCAGAAAAGATTTGGGAGAAGACAAAGAATAACGTTCATATTGTAGATATCGCTGGCCAGATTTTTCTCGGCGAAGACAAACAGATAAACTGTTATGACCTTTTTACGGTCCATAATATTTCTTCAGGCCTAAATTCCACTTTAAAAACTTTAAAAAACATTAAATTAATAAATACCGAGATGAAAAATTATAGGCAGCATTTAAATGCCTGTCAGGGATGTCAGTTTATTAATGAATGTAATGGTATTTTTAAAGAATATATAAAAATTTTTGGCCGAGAAAAAGTTGAGGGAGAAATTAAACAGATAAGAAGAAAATATGGGTTATCCCTTTTATAATTTTCATGCCATAAAAGCCGCTTATATTCATGCTTCTGATGTTTGTAATTTTCAATGCAAAACCTGTAAATTGCCCCAGACAAAGAAAAAATCTTTTGTTCCTTTAGAAACATTAAAAAATAAAATAAAAAAGGCTGCTGATTTAGGTTTAAATAAGTTTATTTTCACCGGTCAGGAGATTATTTTTCATCCAAATATTGATGAAATAATTAGATTTTCTTTTGAAAATTGTAGGGCAAATTACATAACCTTCAATACCAATGGCTTGGCTTTTGCCAACGATTTAACCTGGCAAAAACTAAAATCGGTCAAAGAATATTTAAATAAAGTATATATTGCTATCTCGGTAAATTTTTATGATAAAAGGACTTTCAGTGATTGGTCTGGCCATAAAGAAAGCGTTTTCCCAAAATGGGTTTTAGGTTTTAAAAAAGCAATAAGTAGTTATCTAAATATAAGCAGCGTAGATGTTATTTTAAAAAAAGACGTTGATATTATTAAAATTATTGATTTTTTAGAAAAGATATCAAACAAAAAAAATGATTATCCCGAAGGACTGCGGATAATTGATTTAATGCCGTTTGGTTATACTCGGGGCCAGCTTTATAAAAAATTAAAATACAGATTAATTGAAACAAATAAAAAAATTTCAAAAATAGCGAAGAGATATCCAAGAAAGATTCATTTCGAGTCTTTCCCAATTTGTCTCTTTAACCAAGAAGACCTAAAAAATAAGAAATATTTTATTTATAATTTTCATTTAAGTTTTGAGAAAGGGCTATTAACCCAGTATGATGAAAATATCTATGAAACTTATTATTCCGGACCAACGGAAAACTGGCTAATTAACCAAAAAGAGCTATTTGATGCCTATAACAAAATGTTTTGTTTTGTAGATGAGTGTAAAAATTGTTATTACCGAGATAAATGCTATGGGATTCAAAGAGAATATTTAAAAATTTATCCCAAAAAAGAAGTCAATAAAGAAATAAGATTGCTTAAATCAGTAAATTGGAAATAGAAGATTTATGGAAAAACCAGCTTATTGGGCACAGACGAAAATATTCATTAATGGCTCTGCCCAAAGGAGATTAATGATTGTGCTTAGAACTCCTCCTTGCCAAAAAGCATTGAAAGAGAAGAAATGTTTTATTTGCGGATTTGAAACCCATTCTTTGGGAGTAAAAAATCCTAATTATAATCTGGTTTCTCAATTTATATTTCTTAAAAATTTAATTAAAAAAAATAAAATCAAACATATTGATATTTTAAGTTCGGGTTCAATATTAGACCCTAAACAGATAAATTATAATCAAGTATTAAGATTAATGACGGAAATTAGAAAATTAAACCCTTTAAAGAACGTCTTAATTGAGGGGAGAGTTGAATATTGTTCTAAAAAAAAGCTTCAACGAATAAAACAGATATTAAATAATATTAAATTAGAGTACGGAATAGGCCTGGAATCCTATTCAAATTACGTACGTAATAAGGTGCTCAAAAAAAAATTAAAGCTAAAAGATTACATAAATTGTTTAAAAAAATTAACCAAAATAAATATTGGGGTATGTACTTATCTTTTAATAGGTATTCCCAGATTATCTTTACACCAATCTTTAGAGGATACAAAAACTTCGATTTTAAAGGTTGTTGACTTATACAAAAAATATCACTGCCAAGGAAGAATTGCTTTATTTCCTATATTTATCGCCCCAAACACTCCTCTTGAATCTTTATATAATCAAAAAAAATATAAACTAATAAACTTGTCAGATATAATGAAAGTTTTATTAGAAATTAAGGAGAAAATTGATTTTAAAAAATATCCAATTTTTATTGGTTTAGATGATGAGAAAATATCTCAAGGTCGTTATCTTTGGTCAAGAAACAAAAAAGGGGAGGAGATTTTAAAAAAGATTAAAAAATTCAATTGCACCCAAGAATTATGATTCTAAAAAAAATGAAAATGGAAGATTGGTTTATTAAAACCGCTTCCTGTCAATATAATTTTTCTGAAAGCGGTGTTCCCGATTTTACCTTAAATGAATTTTTTAAAAAAATTAAAACCAATAAATCAATCCTTAATAATATTTTTTTAGGGAATAATGATACCTATGGTTCTTTAGATTTAAGGAAAGAAATTTCAAGGTTATATAGTACTGTAAGGCCAGAAAATTTAATAACAACGAATGGAACATCGGAGGCATTATATATATTTTTTAATTTATTTTTAAACAAAAAATCAAAAATTCTCCTTTTGTATCCTGCCTTCCCACTTTTATATTTAATTCCCCAAGCCCTGGGGGCGAAAGTCCATTTTTTAGATGTTTTGCAATTTCAAGACAAAAAGGAATTATCCAAGAGATTAATTTTAGAAATAAAAGGGATTAGGCCAGATTTATTAATTATTAATATTCCTCACAATCCAGCGGGTTTTACTTTTAATAAAAAAGAGATAGCGGAAATTGGTCAAGTTTCAAAAAAATATAAAGTTAACATCTTATTTGATGAGCACTATAGATTTTTACCAATTAACTTTTCAGAAAAAATACTTCCTTCTGGATATGATATAGTTAGTAAATTTTATAAAAATGTTTTTGCTGTTGGCTCTGTTATTAAATGCGTCGGGATAGTGGGCATTAGAGTAGGTTGGCTAATAGCCAATAAAATCACTTTAAATAAAATAAGAGATTACAAGGATTATACGACCCATTGTGTTCCTTTAATTAATGAAACAATAACCGGATTAGCAATAAGAAACATTGCTAAAATTACGCCGGAGTTTATAGCAAGAATAAAAAATAACTGGTTATTGTTAAAAAATAGTCAATTGGTAAAACAAAATAAAATAATTTTAAATTATCAATTAGAAGGTGGTTGTGTTTGTTTCCCTAAAATAAATAGTTTTAATAGCTTAAAATTAGCCAAAATTTTGGCAACTAAATATAATACTTCGATTATGCCGGGTGAAGTTTTTGGCCAGAAAGGATATATTAGAATAAACTTAGCTCAAGCCACTAAAGATTTTCAGAATCTTTTAAAAAATATTAATTCCATAATAAAAAATGAAAAAAATAAAAGTATTTTTAACTAAAGGAAGCGGTGAGGGGGTAACTAAAGATACTGCTTATTGTCGGGCCTTAAATAAAGCCGGCTTGATTAACTTAAATTTAATCCATCTGACCTCGGTTTTACCTCATAATTCTCAAATTGTCAGAAAAAAACCAAAGTTTTCTTATCAAGATTATGGTAAAAGGGTTTATGTAATTATATCGGAGATTAGGGCTTCCTTAGCCGGCCAAACAATTTGTGCGGGATTGGGCTGGCTGGAAGAAAAGCCAGGAACGGGCTATGGTTTGGTTGTTCAAATTCAAGGACTAAATGAACAAAAGGTAAAAAAAGAAATAAGAGATTCTTTAAGGGAGATAGCCAAATACGGAACGAGAAATAATAAAAAAAAGATAAATATTATGACTGAAAAAATTGTCTGCAAAAACAAACCGGTTTGCGCTTTAGTAGCCTTAGTATTTAATAAAATTGAAGACTGGTCTGTTTAAAAATGCACAAAATTATAGGCAGACAAGAAAAATCAGTTAAAAATTTAGGAGGGAAAGGCTTAAATTTATTGAAATTGGATAAACTTAAGTTTACTCCTAATTTTGTTATTATTAGCAATTCAATTTTTAACGAATATCTCAAAAAAGATTCTTTGTTATTCAATTATTTAAAAGATAATTCTTCTGAAAAAAATAATTTAAGATTTATTAAAAAACGGATATTACAATTCAAACCCAATAAAAATCTTCTTATTAAAATAAATAATGCCTTAGACCAATTAAGGATAAATAAATTTATAGTCCGGTCTTCTTTTGTTTCCGAAGATTCTAAAAATTTAAGTTATGCCGGTTTATTTAGTTCATATCGCTGTCGGGGAAAAACCGATATTTTTCTTAATGTAAAGAAAGTTTGGGCCAGCCAATTTACGGAAAGGGTTTTTAATTACCA
>JAGUXS010000054.1 GCA_020061725.1 Patescibacteria group bacterium
AACCAATAATAGATGAACCAATAATAGATGAACCAATAATAGATGAACCAATAATAGATGAACCAGTTCAAGTACCTGATATAAATTCAGTTCCTTCAATAAATGAACCAGTTCCAACGCCTGAAATTAATAAAATACCCGAAGTTAATTAAATTATTCAATAAAATAGAACTCTAAAAAAACAAAAAACTCCTCGAATAAAAAACAAGGAGTTTTTTGTTTTTTAGAGTTTTTTTATTATTTTAATAAATACAAAATTAAAGTAATAATCCAATAATTAACAAAGCCACAATATTTAAAACTTTTATCATTGGATTAATTGCTGGACCGGCCGTATCTTTGTATGGATCTCCTACTGTGTCGCCAGTAATCGCCGCTTGATGAGCAAAAGATCCTTTACCGCCAAAATTACCAGCTTCAATATATTTTTTAGCATTATCCCACGCGCCACCGCCAGAAGTCATAGAAATTGCAACAAAAATTCCGGTCACAATGCTTCCAACCAACATTCCGCCTAAAACAACAAAACCTAAAAAATAAACAACAATAATGGGAATTACAACTGGAATTAAAGCAGGAACAATCATTTCTTTTAACGCTCCTTTGGTCACAATGTCAACGCATTTTCCATAATCTGGTTTATTGGTTTTTTCTATAATTCCAGGAATTTCTTTAAATTGTCTTCTAACTTCTATTACAATTTGTCTGGCTACACGTCCGACAGCTTCCATACAACGAGCTCCAAAAAGATATGGCAACATTCCACCAATAAAAAGTCCAATTAAAACATCTGGATTTTCTAAAGAAAAAACATCTGCTTTTAAATTAAATTTAAAAGCAAGTTCTTGGATATAAGAAACAAACAAAACAATCGTTACTAAACCAGCCGAACCAATGGCATAACCTTTTGTTATCGCTTTTGTTGTGTTTCCAACAGCGTCTAAAGGATCGGTGACATCTCTAATTTCTTTTGGTAATCCAGCCATTTCGGCAATTCCTCCAGCATTATCAGTCACTGGTCCGTAAGAATCAATTGCCACAATAATAGCGGTCATAGAAAGCATTGCCACGCAAGCGATTGCTATTCCATAAATACCAGCAAGCGCGTAAGCAAAATAAATTCCGACGCAAATAACAATAACTGGCAAGGCTGTTGATTTCATTGAAACAGCCAATCCAGTAATCATATTTGTCGCATGACCCGTTTCTGAAGCTTGAGCAATTAATTTTACCGGTTTGTATTTTGTTGAAGTAAAATATTCTGTAACAACAACCATTAAACCAGTAACAATGAGACCAATTAGAGAACAGAGATAAATAGCAATTACCATTCCACCATTTCCAAGAAAAAATAATTTAGTAACAAAATAAAATAAAACAGCGGAAATAATCCCGCTTGCTATTAATCCTTTATAAAGCGCGCCCATAATATTTGATTTATTTTTATTTAATTTTACAAAAAATGATCCAATCAATGAAGCAACAAGAGAACTTCCGCCTAAAACCAAAGGATAAAGTATAAAATTTTCATAGGTTGGATAAATTAAAAAACCCAATAACATCGCGGCGATTGTCGTAACAATATATGTTTCAAAAAGATCTGCGGCCATTCCAGCGCAATCTCCTACATTATCTCCAACATTATCGGCAATCACGGCCGGATTTCTTGGATCGTCTTCTGGAATCCCTTGTTCAATTTTTCCAACTAAATCAGCTCCAACATCCGCGGCTTTAGTATAAATTCCTCCGCCAATTCGAGCAAAAATAGAAATCAAACTTCCACCAAAACCAAGGCCAATTAAAGCGTTTATATCTCTAAAAATAAAATAAAATCCACTTACTCCCAATAATCCAAGTCCAGCAACTAAAAATCCAGTGACTGACCCGCTTTTAAAAGCCATATTTAAAGCTTTTTCAAGGCCATTTTTTGCTGATTCGCAAGTTCTAACATTAGCCCTTATTGAAACATGCATTCCAATATAACCAGCTAAACTAGAAAGAATAGCCCCAATTAAAAAACCCAAAGCAACAGTGTATTCTTTAAAAGAGAATAAAAAAATAACTGTTAAAATTACAGCCACAATGGCAATAGTTTTATACTGTCTATTTAAAAAAGCTTTTGCTCCCTCTTGAATGGCATTAGCAATGTCTTGCATTTTTTCATTACCAGCCGGTTGTTTTAAAATCCATCTAATAAGAATCAAACTATAAACAATAGCAATGACTGCGGATAAAAATGCAACTAAAATTGAAAAATTAAACATAAAAACAAAAATTATCATCTAAAAGATGATCACCATTTAGGTGAAAAATAATATACTTGCAATTAATATAGTCCAAAATAAACTAATTGTCAAAATTATTGTTATTTTGATTTTTGAGATTTGAAATTTGAGATTTATCGTTTATATATCCTAGATATTTACTTGCGATAATAAACATCGCGTGACTCCAAACTAAAGGATAAATTCCAATTCTAAAATCAGAAAAGATTTGTTCTGACAAATAATCATCAAATTTATCTATTCGATCTAAAACCCAACTATAATATTTTTCCGCTTTTTCTTTATCTCCTTTAATACTCCAATATATCGACATCCAAAAATTTAATAAAGGCCAAGCCCCTCCGCCTTCTTGCGCCGAACCTTCGCTATCAAAATAATCATATTCAAAACGATGAACCCCATAATTAATTACAATTTTTTCTTCTATTTTTTTTATTGTATTAATTATTTTTTGATCATCCGCTTGATAAATTTCAAATGGCCAAACCAAACCAAGCAGAGAAGCGTCAATATTTAAATCGTTTATTTTACCATGATTTCGATAAAAGTATTTATTTCTATTATCATAAGCTTCTTCAATTTTAGAAAACATTTGCGTTGCCGTTTCTTTCCAAATTTGAGTGGGAATAATTTCGTAAGCTAATAAAAGTCCTCTGGCGCAAGCAGCCAAAGTATAGGTATGATTATTTTCTATTCTGGTGGATGTTTGACGTTTACTTTCTTCCCAAATATCCACAGTATTAGGAATAAAAAATTTCCCTTCCCAATTAGAACATAATCCATTGGCTAATCTTTCAATTAAATTCTTAAACTTTAAAGCATTTTTTAAATTATTTTTATAATGATAATAAATAGCCCAAAGAATAGTCCCCGCTTGATCTGGCTGAAACGCGCTTCCCATACTGCCAAATCGACCATTTGTCGCATAATTAGCATACAAACATTTATATTTTTTAAAATCTTGCGGTCGTTTATAAAGCCAGTTAAAAAAAGGCTCTTGAATTGGAATTTTTAAAATATCAGCCGCTACACAAATAAAAGCGCTATCTCTTGGCCAAACCCAGCGATAATTTGCCGCCTCTCGAGAATAATAGGTTTTATCTGTGTTTGCGGCAACAATCGCTCCATTTTCCAAAGAAGCGTCTTTTATAACTTTTTTTGAAAGTCTGATTAATTTTTTTACTTTTTTATGCACAAAAAATTAAAAAGAATTAAAAACAAAAAAATAACTTTAATTAACGACAAAAAACGAAGAGGGAGGTAAGTAAATGAAAATTAGAAATTAAAAATTAAAAATTTTTCTTGATTATTTACATTCCGAACTGTCATTTTTAACTTTGAAATTTACATTTTACATTTTTTCTTAAGTTAGAAACTATAATCGCCTTCTAAAAAAGCTTAACCACTCTATTAATTTATAATTTAAAACAGTTTGTTTGCGCGCAAGTAATCGCAATAGCTAAAGCGTCAGCCGCGTCATCTGACTTTGGAATTTCTTTTAAATTTAATATTGCTTTGATCATTTTTTGAACTTGATTTTTTGAAGCGCGGCCATAACTTGTAATCGCTTGTTTAACTTGAAGTGGGGTAAATTCAAAAAAAGGAATTCTTGCTTGTCTAATTGTTAACAAAATAACCCCTCTTGCCTCTCCAACTTTTAAAGCTGTTTTCACATTTTTGGCAAAAAATAATTCCTCTACTGCAACTCTATCTGGTTTATATTTTTTTATAATTTTTTTAAATTCTTGATGAATTTTTTCTAAACGTTCAATTATTAAAAAATTTGAATCAGTAATAATATGTCCATAAGTAATTAATTCTATTTTTTGTTTTTTATTTTCATTTATAATCCCATAACCAGTCGTTGCTAATCCAGGATCAATGCCAAGAATTATCATAAAAATAAATTTATTATCTGTGGAGAACGTTTTCGCCCATATTAATTGTGTTTTCACCACATTTATTATAAGGGATGATTATATAGAATCGCTCTCTCATACGATGCTTATGAATTTATTATTTGTAGAAATAAAACTATTTTACCCGTATTAATTATGTTTTTATTAATTATGTTTTTATATTTTTTGTTTTTTCTAAATGTCAATTGTTTTATTGTTTTTAACACCACTTCAGCTAAATAACATTTCTCGCAATAAACTATTTCTGGTCTATCTGGACTGTAGGTTGTTTCAAATTCATTGGGACAGGGATTGTTGCCATGA
>JAGUXS010000096.1 GCA_020061725.1 Patescibacteria group bacterium
ATTTCACTATCAGATTAAAAGGGTTGGGATATAAAACACCAGTTGATAATCTAAAAACTAATTTTAATCACTCGATACAACGTATCGTTATCTAACAAATATGTGGCTAAAGAGAAAAAAGAAAGGTTTTTTGCCCAAGAAAAAATCTGTAAAGTTTCTTGTCTAGAAAAATTCAAAATATTTAATTCAAGTTTAAATTCAATAAGTTTGGAGAATTTAATTTTAATTAGGAAATAATTTATGTTGAAGGTTACCCAAAATATTACTGATTTAATAGGAGAAACCCCTCTTATTAAAATAAATAAGCTGACAAAAGAGAATGAGGCAACAATTTTCGCAAAGTTAGAGTGGTTCAATATTGGCGGCTCGGTCAAAGATAGAATGGCAAAATATCTCATAGAATCTGCTGAAATGTCTGGAAAATTAATAAAGGACAAAATTATTTTGGAGGCAACTTCTGGGAATACCGGCATTGCTTTAGCAATGATTGCTGCAGCTAAAGGTTACAGAACTAAAATTGTTATGCCAGAATCAATGAGTATAGAAAGAATGAAGATAATAAAAGCCTATGGAGCAGAGTTAATTTTATCTCCTAAAGAAAAAGGGACAGGAGGCGCTATTAAACTCAAACAAAAGCTGTTTAAAGAAAACCCTGAAAAATATGTTGATTTGGACCAATTTAAGAACCCGACAAATATTTTAGCCCATTACGAGACTACTGGAAAAGAAATTTTAGAACAGACAAAAGGTAAGGTTGATATGATCGTTGTAGGATTAGGTACGGTTGGAACAGGAGCAGGGATTTCTCGACGGGTAAAAGAATATAACAAAAACATAAAAATAGTTGGAGTGATGCCAAAATTAGGAGTTAATATTCAGGGATTGAGAAATCCCGACGAAAAATATCCAACTCAATTATTTAAAAAACAAGATTTTGACCAAATTATTGAAATCTCAAAAAAAGAAATACCCAAAATATTTGAAATTGTTAGAAAAATAGCAAAAAAAGAAGGATTGTTGATTGGAATGTCAAGTGGAGCAGCAATGTATATTGCTCTTAAAAAAGCAAAAGAGTTAGGAAGAGGAAAGACAATAGTGACAATTTTACCAGACTCTGGAGAGAGATATTTGAGCACAGAATTATTCAATAATTAAAAATTTTAAAACTATAAGAAAAAAGAAAAAACTATGAGAAAAAATTTACCTGGATTATACAACAACACCAATGATCCGAATGTGAAAAAATGTTATCTTATTTTTCAGATTATAATTTCTTCAATTGAACTTTTTCAATTGAATTAATTTTTTTGTGTTATGATTTCATTTGGCTAATAGCCATAATTAGGAAGTGAGAAAATGATTACAATAATTACATTTGTTATAGTTGCTCTAGTAGCACTATTAATATTATGGATTCGGCGTGATTAGATGTAATTAGAAAGTAATTACAAACAAGTAAAAGAGGTAAAAAATGAAAAAGCTTTAAACCACATGGATAAAGCCTTTTTATTTTTGCTCAAAATTTTTACTTAAAACTCTTTTTATGAAAAATTCTATACAACAAAAGACTGTTTTTATTTTATCAAAAATCGCAAAGAGATAATGCATTTAAAAAAATAAAAAGAATAAATTTTTTTACACTTAATCTTTTTTGAGCTTAAAAGATATTTTTGATTATTTCAAGTTTCTGTTTTTTTTCAAAATGAATTTAATTATTTTCTTCTTTTATTTCTTGACCAACCACAGCATCTTTGGTAAAATCTTGAGTCAATGATTCTGTCCATTTAATCACAAAAGGTCTACTTACTTTTTGTTTTTAACAATCATTGATTTTGAAAGGTGCTGATTAAAGAATAATTTTTACTTTTTTCTCAACTGGTTAATTTTTTCATCATAGGATTTAATATTACCGAATTGTGTCATAATATGCAAAAAATGTGTTTTTTTATTTGTATATAACAAAGATAAATTTATGGAAAAAACTTTTTAAAATTTCTGAAGATACTACTTTTTAAGGTTTTAATTGAGAAAAACTTGAATGAAAAATAATAACAAAAGAATAATAGTAGTTGGTATGTCTGGCAGGGTTGATTCGTCAATGTCTTTAGTATTACTCAAAAAACAAGGCTGGCAACCGATAGGAGTATCTTTGAGATATGCAATTTGGCAAGATAAGAGAAATCTACTAAAAGAAAATGTCTGCTGCTTGACCGAATCTTTTAAAATCGCTCGAAGTGTCTGTAAAAAAATGAATGTTCCTTATCATATTTTTGATGTTTCCAAAGATTTTAAAAAAGAAGTGATTGATTATTTTGTTTCAGAACTAAAAAATAGTTGTACTCCCAACCCTTGTATTATTTGCAATCGCTACCTTAAATTTAAAAAACTTTTTGAATGGGCTAAAAAACACAACGTTCAATATGTTGCCACTGGGCATTATACTCGCGTCAAAAAAAACAAAAGGGGGAAATATGAATTACTTAAAGCCAAAGACAGAAACAAAGATCAAACCTATTCTTTGTCTTTTTTACCACAAAGCTGGTTAAAAAATATTGTTTTTCCTCTTGGCAATTACACCAAAGAGGAGGTTTTTAAACTAGCAAAAGAACAAGGATTTGATTTTTATTTGAAAAGAAAACAAAGTCAAGATTTTTGCTTCGTGGCTGGTAAGTGTTTGAATTGTTTTTTAGAAAAAGAAATTGGTAAAAAAGAAGGAATAATAAAGGATATTGCAGGCAATATTTTAGGCAAACATCAAGGGCTTCATTTTTATACTATTGGTCAAAGAAAAGGGATAAATTTACCAGCCGGGCCGTATTTTGTAATTGGTAAAAATTCTAGAAGTAACGCTCTTATAATTTCCAAAAATGAGCAAGATTTAATGGGAAGAGAAATTATTTTGTCGCCTTTTAATCTCATAGCTGGCAAAAAGATAAAAGAAAAGATCAGGGTTCAAGTCAAAATCCGTTCACAGCATAATCCAGACAAGGCGACTTTAATTCCTATTAACTCCAAGCAAATTAGAATAATTTTCGATAAGCCGCAAAAATCTATTACGCCCGGACAATTTGCAGTTTTTTATCAAAAAGAAGTTTGTCTGGGCGGAGGAAGAATAATTAAGGCAAACTAAATTTATGGAGAAAACTATTTTAATTAAAGATGATTTAAGGGATGTAATAACAGCAATTGATTTAAGTAAATACACATTAAATAAAATCAAACAAAATCTTTTTTGGGCATTCTTTTATAATATTGTTGGTATTCCCATAGCTGCTGGCATTTTATATCCTTTCACTGGTTGGCTTTTAAATCCAGCCATTGCCGCAGCTGCTATGGCCTTTTCCTCGGTTAGTGTTGTTTCCAATTCACTTTTAATGAAAAGTATAAATCAAAAAATATTTAAATTCTTTTCATTTTAATAAAATTTCAGTAAAACGAAGTTAAAAAAGATAGGGAAGGCACTGATTATACTTTCCCTTTTTTTGGCTGCTTAGAGGCAGCAGCAAAGATAGTACTTCATTTTTCATCACCTCCTTTTATCCTTTTATTTAAATGTATTATTTAAATATAAAAGAGCTGGAGGCAGGGGCGGGATTCGAACCCGCACAAAGTAGCTTTGCAGGCTACCGTGTCTCCCAATTCCGCCACCCCACCATTAAACTTATAAAAATAAAAAACCTCTTTTGAAAAGAAGCTTGTTTATTTTTCTATTTTTTTAAAAATTTCTAATTTCTAAAAACCAAACTAGCCTCTTTTCTTAAAAGAAGTTTCACAACAAGCGCAACAACAATTTTAGCTGATTTGGTAAATCATATTGTCAGTATAGCAATTTAATAAACCTTGTCAATAGTCCGCACGATTTTTGAACCTTTTTTTGTATCTTCAATTTTATACCCAATTTTTAAAATTTTCTCGCGGATTTCATCGGCTTGTTTCCAATCTTTTTTTAGCCGCGTTTGATTTCTTTG
>JAGUXS010000084.1 GCA_020061725.1 Patescibacteria group bacterium
CACTATCAGATTAAAAGGGTTGAGATATAAAACACCAGTTGATAATCTAAAAACTAATTTTAATCACTCGATACAACGTATCGTTATCTAACATATATATATATTCTTCTTGATTTGGAATATTAAAATGCTTAGTCAATGTTTTTATAAACTCCCTATTTATTGCGCCTGTTCGTATTTTTTCTTTTAATAACTCGCGATATTTTTCTTTTTTTTGTAAATCCTGCGTTGTTCTTCCATGTTTAATAATACCAAAAATTACTTTTTTTATATCATTTTTTTCTTGTTTCGCGCTCTCTATTGTATTTTTTCCCTCAAAAAACATAAAAAATATTACAACTAATATGGCATTGTAAGCTTTATAATTGAATTTAATTTATTTTATTATTTTTTTATAATTTAAAATTCATTTCTCTGAATAACGATTTCTTGAAAATTTTTTTCTTGAACAACAATAATGTGTTTTTGTTTTATTAACTCTAATAAAGCGAGGAAACTGACGATAATTTCAATTTTTGATTTGGAAGAATCGATTAGATGATCAAAGCTTAATTTGCTTTTTTTAAAAATTAAATTTTTAATATGTTCAATCTTTTCTTGCAAAGAAAAAATTTTTTTCATTATTTTTTGTTCAACGGTCGAAGGATGAGCTATTGCTTCTAGATTTTTTAAAACTTCTGTAAATATTTCCGCTAAAATATTTTTATTCAAATTTTTGGGAGGGTTAAAAATTGGCATAATATTTTCTGTTTTTTCTCTAATAAAAGAAAAATTTTTTTTAAAAATTATTTCATTTATTTTTTGAGAGGCGTCAAAATATTCTTTGTAAATTTTTAATTGTCCTTCTAATTTTTGAATTTCCTCCTCTTCGTCTGGGTTTAAAAAAGGTAAAAGCGTTTTAGATTTAATTAATAATAATTTAGTCGCGACCACTAAAAAATCAGCTAATTCACCTAAAGATAAATTTTTAGCTTGATTTAAATATTCAATAAACTGATCTGCGACTTGAGACAAAGAAACCTGAGTAATATCAAATTTTTGCTGTTCAATAAGCCGTAAAAGTAAATCCAATGGCCCTTCGAATTGTTCAAGTTTAATTTTGTACATAAGAAAAATATCAAATATCAAAACTCAAATGTCAAAATTATATTTTTATAAAATTTTATATTTATTTTAACAAAAATTAATCTTCTTTGCAAAATAATTATCAAAAAGTTATAATAAATTAGAATGCAGAATGCAGAATGCAGAATTAATTTTAAAAAATTAGAAATTTAAATTTTAGATTTAATTATTTGAGTTATTGTAACATCTGTTTAGATGAATTAGGTTAATTTATTTTATTTTGCCTGTTTTAATGTTTTGTTTTATTGTTTTTTTATGTTTTCTTTTCCCAAATCTCACCAGCCTGATTATATCTTAATAATTACTTTGTCTATAATTATTGTTTTTGGATTAATCATTCTTTCTTCGGCGAGTACTGTTATTGCGTATCAAAAATTTAATGATGGTTATTATTTTTTAAAACATCAAATTTTATTTGGGCTTATCCCAGGATTAATTTTTCTTTTTTTTACTTTAAAAATTAATTACATTAAATGGAAAAAATTTAGCCTGCCCTTATTAATTATTTCTATCTTATTTTTAATTGCCGTGTTTATTCCAAATATTGGAGCGACTTATACTAACGCAAAAAGTTGGATTAATATTGCTGGCATTTCATTTCAACCAAGCGAATTAATAAAGCTCACTTTAATCCTTTTTTTAGCCGCTTGGTTTGAAAAAAAAGGAGAAAAAATTAAAAATTTTTCGCAAGGCATTCTGCCATTCCTTTTACTTTTAGCAATTATTTCTTTTTTAATAATTTTACAACCGGATATTGGCACTCTATTAGTTATTATTTTTATTGCTTTGGCTATTCTTTTTGTGGCTAAAGCCAATTTTTTGCATTTTTTATTAATTATTTTAAGCGGAATAGGATTATTTGGATTATTAATTAAAATCGCTCCATATAGAATGGCGCGATTAACTGTTTTTTTAAATCCAGAATTAGATCCATTGGGGATAGGCTATCATATTAATCAAGCTTTTTTAGCTATTGGGTCTGGCGGAATTTTTGGTTTAGGATTGGGACATTCTCAACAAAAATTTCAATATCTTCCGGAAGTAATTGGGGATTCGATTTTTGCGATTATCGCCGAAGAATTAGGATTTATTATTTCTGTCGGATTAATTATTTTATTTTTAATTTTAATTTTTAGAGGGTTTAAAATTAGCCAAAGCGCTCCAAATGAATTTGCTAAATTCATTGCTGTTGGCATTGTCTCATGGTTTGGAATTCAAATTTTTGTTAACATAGCAGCAATGGTTGGATTGGTTCCTATTACAGGTATTACTTTACCTTTTGTTAGTTATGGAGGAAGTTCTTTGGCTATCTCTTTAGCTGCTGCTGGAATTTTAATAAATATTTCAAAATACACTAAAATATAAAATAACCTCCCCTAACAAGCGACCTATAATCAGTAATCAGATAGGTATTTCCCTAAAAAATGCATTAGTGAATTTAGTGATTGCGTGATTTATTAATAAATTCTAAATTCCAATAATCAAATTGTTGACTTACGATACGTTCTGTGATAAAATACAGAACATATGCAACTTAAATTACATAAAAATGCCAAGACAACTTTCATTACAAGAGAGTTA
>JAGUXS010000070.1 GCA_020061725.1 Patescibacteria group bacterium
ATAATACCCAAACACGAGATACCTAAACATAGGTTTAAAATATAAAAGTAAAATTTTAATCAAATTCATGCCAAATGCAATTTTATGGTTTAATTTTAGCTACTTTTAGCCAAAAAAATAACAACTTTAAGGAGGGACTGTCCCCTTTTAAAATGAATAAATTTTGACACAAATTCAATAATATTATAATATTAAAATATGAAAACATTAAAATAAATTAATCTAATTACCCATAATTTCTAATTAATCTAAAAATAGGTTGCCATGAATTATGAAACGAAAAAATAATCCCCTATTTGTCATTGCAAACATATTCGAGCAATCTATATATTTCAAAATTTAATTATAAAATTATCCTTGTTCTTCAATGTAAATAAAATTATTCTTGTCCTTCAATGCAACGTCACTAATTCTACAATAACACAAAAACTACATTTCATAATTTAAAGGAATTAAAAATTTAAAAAATTATTCGCTACGAATTACATTTATTTTATGTCTAAAATTAGAAACATCTATGCGCGAGAAATTTTGGATTCTCGAGGAGATCCAACCGTTGAAACAACAGTTGAATTAGAAAATGGAATTTCTTCAAAAGCAGCCGTACCTTCTGGCGCGTCAAAAGGAATTTATGAAGCTTTAGAATTACGTGATAATAGCCCTAAAAGATATGATGGCAAAGGGGTTCTCTTGGCTTGCAAAAATGTGAACACAAAAATTGTTCAATTATTAAAAGGTATAGATGTAACACAGCAACAAGAAATTGATCAAAAAATGATTAAACTAGACAATACAGAAAATAAATCAAAATTAGGAGCTAACGCTATTTTAAGTGTTTCTTTGGCTTGCGCTCGAACCGCGGCAAAATCTCAAAACATGGAATTATATCAATACATTTCTACTCGCTACTCGCTACTTGTTACTCGCTACTCGCTTCCTATTCCAATGTTTAATATTTTCAACGGCGGAAAACACGCTGACACAAATTTAGATTTCCAAGAATTTATGATTATTTCTTCACAAAAAAAATTTAAAGAAATGGTTAGAATTGGAGCTGAAATTTTTTATAAATTAAAAGATATTTTATTAAAAAAAGGCTACGACACCGACGTTGGAAATGAAGGGGGATATGCCCCTGATATTAGATCAAACAAAGAAGCGATTGAAATAATTTTAGAAGCGATAGAAAAAGCCGGATATAAATCCGGCAAAGATGTATTTTTAGGCCTTGACGCGGCCGCTTCGGAATTTTATAATAAAAAACAGGATTATTATATTTTAAAAAATGATAATTTAATTCTCTCTCGCGAAGAATTGATAAATTTATATTTAAATTGGACAAAAAAATACCATTTAGTTTCAATTGAAGATCCTTTAGAACAAAACGATTGGAAAGGATGGACTTCTATAATGTCAAATGTCAAATGTCAAATGTCAAATATTATGATTGTTGGCGATGATTTTTTTGCGACAAATATTAAACGACTAAAAAAAGGAATTGAACAAAAATGCGCGAACGCAATTTTAATAAAATTAAATCAAATCGGAACTTTAACTGAAACAATTGAATGTATAAAATTAGCTCAAAAAAACAATTACAAAATTATTATCTCGCATCGTTCTGGAGAAACAAACGATGATTTTATCGCCGATTTAGCCGTAGCAGTTAGAGCTGATTATATTAAAGCCGGCTCCCTCTCTCGCGGCGAACGTCTTGCTAAATATAATCGATTAATGGAAATTGAAGAACAAATAATAAAATAAGTAAAAATTTTCAATTTTTTATTTTTAATTTTCAATTAATTTTCAATGACTAAATTTTTTATGACACAAAAATTGCATTTAACCAATTAAATCCTAAATCCAAAATTCCAATTGTATTTTATTTGAGATTTGGAATTTATAGGATTTATAAAATTTTTCTTAAATTGCTTATTATTTTATGTCTGACGCAAAAAACTATAAAACATTGGAAAAAATCGTTTCTTTGTGTAAAAGACGCGGTTTTGTATTCCCCTCTTCGGAAATTTATGGCGGATTTGCCGCAGTTTATGATTACGGTCCATACGGTATTGAATTAAAAAATAATTTATCTTGCGCTTGGTGGAAAGAAATCGTGCAAAAAAGAGAAGATGTTGTTGGTTTGGATTCTGGAATATTTATGCATCCAACGACTTGGAAAGCAAGCGGTCATCTTGATGGTTTTGACGATCCGCAAATTGATTGCAAAGATTGCAAAGCTCGAATGCGTGGCGATCATATGTTAGAAACATTTAATATTAATGCGGATAAAATGAAAACCGAAGATATTAATAAAGAAATTGAAAAATTAAAAGAAAAAAATATTATTTTAAAATGCAAAAATTGCGGTGGTAAAAATTTAACCCAAGCTAAAAATTTTTCTTTAATGGTTAAATCAAATCTTGGCTCGCCAACCAATGTTTTATCAGAAGATAACGTTGTTTATTTACGACCTGAAACTTGCGGCGGAATTTATTTGAATTACAAAAATATTTTAGATTCCACTCGAGTAAAAATACCTTTTGGAATCGCTCAAATTGGCAAAGCTTTTAGAAATGAAATTGTGGCAAGACAATTTATTTTTAGAACTAGAGAATTTGAACAAATGGAAATGCAATATTTTTTACATCCAAAAATGATGCAAGAAAAATATAATGAATGGAAAAAAATAAGGTGGAATTTTTATATTGATTATGGAATTAAAAAAGAAAATTTAAGATGGCTTAAACATGAAAAATTAGCTCATTACGCGGCCGAAGCTTATGATATTGAATATAATTTCAATACTCTTGGCGGATTTAAAGAATTAGAAGGGATACATCAGCGAGGCGATTGGGATTTATCTCAACATCAAAAATTTTCTGGAGTTAAACTTGATTACACAGATCCAATTACTCATGAAAAATATATTCCGCATATTATAGAAACCTCTGTTGGTTTAAATAGAATGTTATTGGCTTTTATGCACGAAGCATACACCGAAGAAGCGGTAAACAAAGAAACTAGAGTGGTTCTTAAATTTGATAAACGACTTGCCCCAATTAAAATTGCAATTTTTCCTTTGTTAAAAAATAAACTAAAATTAGTAAAAAAAGCTCGAGAAATTTATAATAATTTAAAATTAGAATATATGTGCGAATTTGACGACAATGGCAACATTGGCAAAAGATATCGTCGTCAAGATGAAATTGGCACGCCGTATTGCGTGACAGTTGATTTTGATAGTTTAGAAAAAAACGATGTAACAGCGCGAGATAGAGACACAATGAAGCAAGAAAGAATAAAAATAGAAAATCTCAAAAAATGGCTAAAAGAAAATTTAAATTTATAAATATTAAACAAGTATAATCCCCTCACAAGCGAGACAATTAGTGATTGAGAAAAATTATTCGCTTTCCTGTCTATTGTTTTTATTGTTTAACATTTAAACTGATCGACAATACTACAATTTTTTAAAATTTTTTCTATATTTTTATATTTATATTATGCCTATTAATTACAAAAAATTAGGACTTGTGACAACACAAGAAATGTTTAAAAAAGCGCTTGAAAAAAAATTTGCAATTCCGGCTTATAATTTTTCTAACATGGAACAATTGCAAGCTATTATCCAAGGATGTATTGAAACCAACTCCCCTGTTATTTTGCAAGTATCAAGTAGCGCTATTAAATATATAAATCCAATTTTATTACGTCAAATGATTTTTGGCGTCATAAAAATAATTAAAAAAAATAAAACAAAAATACCTATAGCTTTACATCTTGATCATGGAAACACATTTGAATTATGCAAATCTTGCATTGATAATGGATTTAGTTCTGTGATGATTGACGGTTCTTTTCTTTCGTATGAAAAAAATATTTTCCTAACTAAAAAAGTGGTAAAATACGCGCATTCTAAAAACGTGGTTGTTGAAGGCGAATTAGGGGTTTTAGCTGGAATTGAAAATAATATAAACCCCACTCATTTTCACAATAAACTACAAAATATCCCGGAAAAACGTAAAATAAAAATTGAAAAAAATTTTTACACTCAGCCAGAAAAAGTTAAAGATTTTATTTCTAAAACAGGGGTTGATTCTTTGGCAATTGCCATTGGAACAAGTCATGGCGTGTATAAATTTAAAACTGATAAAAATACCCCTTCATTGCGATTTGATATTCTTCAAAAAATAAAAAAACAATTGCCAAATTTTCCAATTGTTTTGCATGGCGCTAGTTCGATAGAATCAAAATATGTAAATATAATTAATCAATATGGCGGCAACATTAAAAATAGCGCTGGCATATCGGAAAATCAATTACGAAAAGCTATTAAAAATGGAATTTGTAAAATTAATATTGATTCTGATCTTCGTTTAACAATGACCGCCATAATTCGCAAAACATTGGCTAAAAATCCAAAAGAATTTGATCCTCGAAAATATCTCAGCTTATGCCGCGAAGAATTAATTAAAATAATTAAATATAAAAATAAAAAAATTTTTGGTTCAGCGGGACATGGACGTAAAATAAACAATTTCTAGTTTTAAATTTTTCATTTTAAACTTTAAATTTTTTTAAACGATTGACATATTTATAATAAAAATATAAAATGTCTTTATAAAATTTAAAGAATATTTTAATTTTTTTTATTATTACTTGGATTCAAGTTTCTAACGCAACAGCGTTAAGAATTAATTAATTGATTAAAGACCTGGTAAGGTGTTTGATAACCAAGTGTTTTTCTCGGTCGTCC